>SIRY01000168.1 GCA_004366215.1 Actinomycetota bacterium
TGCCTCGAGGCGCTGACGAGGTGCCGACGCGGTCGTCGCACGCTAGCGCGGTGCCCTTGTGGTCGGTCGAGGCGGAGCTGATGCGCCTCTCGGCTCCGTGCTGAGCGGCCTCACCGTCGAGGGGCTGGGCTGCGTCCCGTGGCTAGGTGAGTACGTGCGGCGTACCTAGCTCCCCTCGGGGCCGGGGAGCAGGGCTGGGTCAGGACGTGACGAGCGTTGGGTGCGCTCGATGGCGAGGCCCTCGTCGCGCGCGATGGCGAGTCCGATGCGCTCTGCTGTGCGCCGGGCGAGCAGGACGCCGATGACGCCGGCTGCGATCCACAGACCAGCGACGATGGGCAGCCACATCGCCGTGCCCGTCGGAATCGGCACGACGTTGCGCCACACCGTGTAGACGAGGACCACACCCGCACCGATCGGGACCACGATCTCCCAGGCAGGGACGCTGCGCTCAGCGAAGAACAGCAGCCGGACGGCTCCAACCGTCGCAAGGAGGTACACGACGAGGATGATCAGCGTACCGATCGTACCGAACCACGCAAAGACGTCGAACGCTGTGGCGTGGAAGACGAGCGCGCTCAACCACGTGATCGCGAGCATGGCGACCACGGTTGCGACCGTGGCACGCACGGGTGCTCCGGTCCGCTCTGAGGCGACGCCGAGGCCACGCGGACCCCGAGCATCACGCCAGAGGGAGAAGGCGAGGCGGCTCGCGCCGACGGTGGAGGCGAGCGAGCAGCCGAACGCTGAGACCACCGTGCCGAGCGTGACGACGTTGCCGAGCCACGACGCGAGGTAGGTCGTCCCGAGCGCCCCGAGGAGTGAGCCGGTCGCGGCGAAGCGCGCGAGATCGTGGGGCGTGGTGCCGAACCCCATGACCTCTGCTGCGGTCACGACGATGAAGTAGATGCCGCCGAAGATCGCCGTGCCAACGATCGCCCGCGGGATGTCGCGCCGGGGGCGATGGGACTCCTCGCCTAGGGTCGCCGAGGCCTCGAACCCCGCGAACGAGAGGAAGCCAAAGACGGCGCCGAGGAACAGCGCTGAGACCCCGACGCTGTGGGGGACGCTGAACACGCTGAGCGTGAAGCGTTGGCCTTGCGGCCCGTGCCCGACGGCGAGCTCGACGAGCGTGACGATGGCGATGACGACGATGAGTGCGACGGTGGTCAGCTCCGTCGCGAGGAGCACGTGAGTTGCCCTGCGCGCGGGTCGAGCGGCGAGCAGCGCGACGCCGAGCACCTCGACCCCTGAGAGGAGGAACGGCGCCCAGGACGGAGAGTGTGGCCAGACGCCGAGGGCGCCGAGCAGTGCGCTGAGGAAGATGCCTGAGGCCATGATCGTGAGCAGTCCGTAGGACACGTACGTCCCGATGAGCGACCACCCTGCGATCGCACCCCAGCGTGGGCCAAGCGTCGCGCCGACGAACCCGTAGACGCTGCCGGCGTGGTTGAAGCGCTGCGTGAGCCGAGCAAACACGTAGGCGATGAGCAGGACTGCCACGAAGGCGATCGCAAAGGTGAGGGGTATCGCTCGCCCGACCGTGCCGACAGCTCCTTGAGGGTTGATGTTCGCGGCCATCGAGGGGGCCATGAGCGCTACCGACACTCCGACAACCTGCCACAGCGACAGGTTGCCCCGAAGCTTTGTGCTCCCCTGAGCCATGGTGATCCTCCCGTGACGGTTGCCCGATGCTAACTGTTGGTTCCGTTTCAGAGCAAGGATTTCGTGTTACGATTCGAACACATCGCTGCACAGAGCGGGCTGAGCGCGTGGAGGAGGGGACCTGGTGGCGGACGGGCAGGAAGACGGAGAGCGGCGGCAGCCGCGGGAAGATGCGTTGGTCCAAGCGACGAGCGTCGCGCTGACCTACGTCGACCTTGCTGGGGTCGCACGGGTGAAGACCGTTCCGTGGTCGGGCTTCGACGCAGCGTGTCGCGACGGCGTCGGCATGAGTCCGGTCTTCGACGCCTTCTTGACTGATGACTCAGTGACCAGCTCCGGCGTGAGCGGGGGTCCGATGGACGATCTGCGTCTTCGCCCTGACCGGAGTGTCGTTCGCTGGCTGGCTCCGCACGAGGGTTGGTTGTTCAGCCCGGTGAACCGCTTCTACCGCGACGGGTCCCCCTACGCCCTGTGCACGCGGACGCTCCTCGCGAGGCAGGTCGAGCGCCTCGGCGAGCGAGGCCTGAGCGTTCGCTGTGGCATCGAACTCGAGTGGGTCGTCGGTCGCAGCGACGTCGATGACTTCGTACCAGCAACGCGAGGGCCTGCCTACGGACTCGCTCGTGTCAGCGATCTCGCCGGCTACCTTCGCGACCTCTACCGAGCGCTCGAGGCTGCGGGCCTCGCCGTCGTGCAGATCCACCCTGAGTACGCACCGGGTCAGTTCGAGCTGTCGCTCGCTGCGCGCACCCCGCTTGAGACCGCGGACGAGTCAGTGCTGGCGCGAGCGGTCGTTCGGGCGGTTGGGTTGCGCCACGGACTGCGAACGTCGTTCGCCCCCGTCGTGGACTTCGGAGGCGTCGGCAACGGAGGCCACGTCCACCTGAGCGTCGCGCGCGAGGGGGTGCCCATCTTCGCAGGAGGCGACTTGGCCGCCGGCCTTCGTCCCGAGGGTGCGAGCGTGATCGCCTGGCTCCTCGAGGAGCTCCCGGGCCTGCTCGCGATCGCCGCCCCGCACCCGGTCTCGTACCTGCGGCTCGTCCCGAGCCACTGGGCAGGGTCCTTCCGCGTCTGGGGGATCGAGAATCGCGAAGCGGCCCTGCGCCTCATCCCGGCATCGACGCTCGTCGACGCCTCGTCTGCGAACCTCGAGCTCAAGTGCGCCGACCTCGCTGCGAATCCGTACCTGCTCCTTGCGGCGGTGCTCGCTGTGGTTGAGCACGCGGTGGCGCACCCTCTAGATCCACCGAAGCCGATCGTCGGTGACCCGGTCACCGTCGCTGGTGCTGAGCCGCTCCCAGAGCGCCTTGAGGCGACGCTCGCCGCGCTCGAGGCGTCCTCCGTGCTGACCGGAGCGCTCGGCGACGACTTCGTCGAGGCGATTGGCGCGGTGCGACGGGCTGAGCTCGCGCGCTTCCAGGACGCCTCGCCCGACGAGCTCGTCGCAGCGATGCGCTGGGGGTGGTCGTGACGTCGCTCGCAGAGCGGCTCCGGCGTGTCGCGCCGAGCCTCGGGCCGGCGCAGCGACGGGTCGCCGAGGCGCTGTTGCGAGACTACCCAGTCGCCGGGCTCGGCCGCGTCAGCGACCTCGCGGCGACGGCTGACGTCTCTGCGCCGACGGTCACGCGGTGCATCGCGAGGCTCGGGTTTGACTCGCTCAAGGAGTTTCGTGAGGCGGTGCGGGCGGAGATCGGCGAGCGGCTCACGTCGCCTCTCGAGCGGCTCGATGCGGCGAGCGCTGCCGCCGGGTTGCACGCGGGGGAGGCGCTGCTCGAGCAGGTCGCTCGGTCACTGACCCTCATCGAGCCGGCGCAGCTCGAGGCGCTCGTCGACCTGGTCGTTGACCCAAAGAGGACGATCATCGTGACGGGAGGTCGGGTGAGCGACGTCGTCGCGAGACACCTCGCGTGGTCGCTCACCGTCCTGCGCCCCGGCGTGCGCTACGTGGGTCCCAACGCGGGCGAGCGAATCAACGCGCTGCTCGACGTCGACCCCGCGACGGTGGTCGTCGCGTTCGACCTCCAGCGCTACCAGCTCGACACCGTCCGCTTCGTCGAGGCAGCCTCCCGGCTCGGCGCTCGCTGCGCAGTCGTGACCGATCGTGGCCTCAGCCCGGCCGTTGAGGTCGCTGAGGTGGTGGTCGCGACGCTCGTAGCCGGTCCTGGGATCTTCGATGCGATCACGCCGACGCTCGCCGTGGTCGAACTGCTCATCGCCGCGGCGACTGAGCGCCTCGGCGCGCCAGCCCGCGACCGGCTCGAGCGCTACGAGGCCCTAACGAGCCAGCTCCTCGAGGTCGAGCAGTGACGAACCCATTCGCACCGACGACGCGACTCGCAGAGCGCCTCGGCGAGGTGCCGCTCCTCGACCACCACTGCCACGGGATCTTTCGGGGGCAGCCAGGTGATGCGCTCGTGCTCGACCACCTCACAGAGGCGCCCTCGGCGCGCAGCGCGCGTACCTCGCCGCTTGAGTCCTCGCTCGGGCTCGCGGTCCGTGCGGCACTCGCGCACGTGCTCGACCGTGAGGGGCCGCTCGAACCCGAGGAGTACCTCGAGGAGCGACGGCGGCTCGAGCACGGCGCACTCCTGCGCAGAGCCCTCGAGCGAGGTGGGACGCGCGCGCTCCTCGTCGACACGGGACTGCGCAGCGAGGAGCTCCTTGGGCCCGCCGAGCTCGAAGACGCCGGTGGCGTCCCGACCCGCGAGATCGTGCGACTCGAGCCGTTGGCGGAGGCGGTGATCAGTCGGCTCGCCTCGCCGACCGAGTTCGCTGAGGCGTTCTGCGACGCCGTACGGGCGCGCTCAGCGGGCGTGGTTGGCTACAAGTCGGTCGCTGCGTACCGAAGTGGCCTCGACGTGCCCCCGTCGCTGGCAGCGCCGCGGGCACGGGAGGCGGCGCTCGTTCGGCTCCTCCGTGAGCGCGACGCCGGCCGTCCGGTGCGGCTTCGCGACCGCACGCTCATCGGAGACGTGCTCTGGCTCGCGCTGACAGAGCGGCCGCGTTCGCTCCAGCTCCACGTCGGACTCGGCGATCCTGACGTGCGGCTCGCGCGCGGGCGTCCTGGGTTGCTCCAGCCGTTCCTCGAAGCGGTGGCCGGGCGTGGGGTCAACGTGGTGCTCCTGCATACCTACCCCTACCACCGAGAGGCTGCCCTGCTCGCGCACGACTACCCCCACGTCTTCGTCGACGTCGGCCTCGCGCTGTCGTTCGTGGGCGAAGGCGCGACGCGGGTGCTCGCTGAGGTCCTCGAGTTGGCTCCATGGGGCAAGCTCTGCTACTCATCGGACGCGTTTGGCCTGGCAGAGCTCTACGCGCTCGGTGCTGTGACCTACCGCCGTTCGCTCGCTCGCTACCTCGGTGGCTTGCTCGACGAGGGCTGGATCGCTGAGCGCGAGGCGTTCCACCTCGCACGGCTCATCGCCTACGAGAACGCGCTCGCCCTCTACGCGCTGCCGTGGCCGCTCGCTCCCTACGCTGAGGCAACCAGCTGAGGCCGCGTCGATCGGGCGGCGTTGGGCCACGTCGAGGGCGGCCGCGCGAGGGCACACGCGTCGTGCGACACGAGTCGCGTCGTCGGGATCACCGTCGAGCGTGCACCGCGTCTTCTCAGCGTCGAGAGCGTCGACGCGGTGTAGCGCAGCGAGTCGCTCAGCGGAGGGTGATGGCGTCGTGGTCGGCGTCGACGACCACGGTGTCACCCTCGTGCCACCGGCCCTCGAGGAGCGACCGCGCGAG
>SIRY01000169.1 GCA_004366215.1 Actinomycetota bacterium
GCATCGCTAGGTAAGGTGAGGGGGTGCACCGACTGCGCGTCTTGGCCGAAGCGAGCTGGCGCATCGTTCGGCACCTCGAGACGCGTGCGACCACGCTGCTCACGAACGACGTCGTGACCTACGGCGCCTCCGCCCTCATGGCAGGACTCAACCTCGTCGTCGCGTCCGGCACCGACTACCGCCAGTGGGCGGCGTTCGCAACACCCGGCTACGTCGCTGCCCTGCTCGTGAGCTTGTTCGTCAGGCGTCGCGTCGAGGATCCGCTGCTCGCCGTGCGCGTGAGGCGCGTCATCGTGCTCGGCGTGTTCGCCACCGTCGTCCTGGCTCCGCTCGCGACCGCCGTCTGGGACGGGGCACTCGGTCTGCCTGGCATTCACGCGCAGGCTGAGGTGGCGGTCATCGAGCGCTGCGCCGATCGTATGGTGCACGGCCACGACTGCTACCTCTCGCACCCGACGACCGCTGGGGTACCGATCTCCTCGACGACGACGATGGCCGACGCCAGCGCCTTCGTGCCATACCTGCCTGCGATGGGTCTCTTCGGGCTCCCGAACGGCCTCGGCCTGCCTGCAGGTCTGAGTGACGCACGCCTCTGGATGACAGGCTTCGCGATCGCCGTCCTCGTCGCAGCAGCAGCGCTCGCTCGGCTAGGTGCGACAGAGCGGTGGCGACTCTTCACGCTCATCGTCGTCCTGCCCTCCGGCGCGCTGCCGATGACAACCGGCGGCGACGACTTGCCGGTTGTGGCGCTGCTCGTCGCCGGCCTCCTCCTCATCGAGACCCGGCCACGATCTGCCGGCGTCGCCTTTGGGCTCGCGCTCGCCATGAAGCTCACCGCGTGGCCGATCGTCGGCCTCGTCCTGCTCAGTCGAGATCCGCTCGTGCACCGACGTCGCGTCGCCGTCACGGCCCTCACCCTCGGGCTTGGAGTCACCGCACTCGGTGCGGCTTGGAATCCAGCAGCCTTCATCACGAACGAGCTACGCTTTCCGCTCGGCCTCACCGCCGTTCGCTCGCCCGCCCAGAGCCCCCTCCTCGGACAAGCCCTCGTCGAGCTCTTTCCTTCGTGGCACCACGTGATCGTCGCCGGCCTCCTCTGCGTCGGCGTCGGGCTCGCTGGGCTCATGGTGTGGGCCGCCTGGCCCCTCAGCCTCGATCGCGCGATCCTCCTCGCTGCAGCGGTGGTTGCGCTCGCAACGATCCTCGCGCCTCACACCCGCTTTGGCTACTTGCTCTACTCGTTCGACCTCGTTGCGGTGCTCGTGGTTCGACGCCCGCGGCGTCCTGTGCGCGCCGGCCGCCGGCGCCCAGCGAGGCCTTCCTGCGTCACGAGCGTCGTCGGCTCCACCTCCCCCTGAGGTGCCGCGGAGGCAGCCTCGCGAGCGAGAGCGTCGCGGCGAGCTAGAGCGCGACCGTCGCGACGAGCAGGATGAGGACGACGACGAGCGCGATCACGCCGATGCGGAGATCCCGCGCAGCGAGGAACCCGCCCGCAGCCACGATGGCTCCGACGATCGGGCTCGCGAGGATGACCACGACACCGAGCAGGACGACGCCCGCTGCACTGCCGTGGCGCAGCGCCCTCACGAGTCCCTCGATGCCGACCGGAAACCGCGCGTGACGTCCGATGAGGGCGTGCAGCGGCACCTGTCCGGTCGTGTAACCCGGATGCCGCAGCAGCATGAGGACGAGGCCGACGACGATGACGAGGACCCCGAGGCTCACGCCGACACCGAGTACCCGACCGACGACGTGCGCCGTACGATGCGCGTCACGCGCCGTCGTGGCTCGGGAGGTCGCGCCGCTCACGCGAAGCCTTTCTGGAGCATCTCAATCGCAACGACGGCGAGCACGACGATGAAGAGGCGCTGGACGACGACCGCGTTGACGCTCGTGAGGAGGCGCGCTCCGAGGGTCGCGCCGCCGAGGACACCGATCGCGATCGGCGCGGCGATGAGCGGGTCGATCTGGCCACGCGAGAGGTAGATCGCTGCGCTCGCGGCCGCCGTGAGGCCGATCATGAAGCTGCTCGTCGCCGAGGCCACCTTCAGCGGCACCCCCATGAGCACGTCCATGGTGGGGACGTTGAGCGCCCCTGATCCGATACCAAGCAACGCAGAGACGACGCCTGCACCGTACATCGCGACGAGCCCGAGGATGCTGCGGCGCACCTCGAAGTGCACCACCTGCCCCCCCTCACCCACTGGAGCACTCGCGTTGAGCCCGAGGGCGTTCGCGACCGCGTCACTGTGACCCGCGCGAGGAGCAGCCTCGGGCCGCCGGCGCAGCATCGCTACCGCCGAGTAGCCAAGCACAGCCGCAAAGAGCACGAACAGCACGCGCGTCGGGACGTGGCGCGACACGAGCGCGCCCGTGATGGCGCCAAGCGTCGTCGCCACCGCGAGGAACAGTGCGAGGCGCAGGTGGACGAGGTCCCGACGCAGCAGGCGGGAGGCGCCGGTCGCCGAGGTCGCGATGACCGTCACGAGGCTCGCTCCGACGGCCAGCCGAATGTCGACGTGGAAGACGAGCGTGAGTACCGGGACCACGATGACGCCGCCACCGAGGCCCACGAGGGACCCAAGCAGGCCCGCCACCGCCGCGACGAGCACGAGAACAAGGATGAAGAGGAGTGGTGTGATAGGCACAAGTATACCCCTACGGGTGTCGCGCTAGGACGTCGGAGCGCTGCGAAGCCGCGCGCCGAGCGCCTCGCCGGCTCGGCGCGCGGCGTCGATCGCGTCGTGGAGCTGCTCGTCCGAGACGGGTCCCTCGGCTGCTGCGAGCCGAAGCCGAAAGCCGAGGAATCGGCGACCGTCGTGGCTGAAGTCATCGAAGATGCCAACGTCGCGCACCAGCCCCCCGAGCACGTCGTCGATACGAGCGGCGAGCTCGCTCGCAGCGACATCCCAGGGCACCTCGAACGAGAGGTCGAGCTCGCTCGCCTGGTGAACCTCGGGAGCTCGGAGTTCCACCTGTGACGTCGCGTTCCAGAGCCACAGAGCGTCGAGCTCGAGGTAACCGTAGCGCCAGCGAGGGTTCACGCCACCCGCTCTGAAGACGGCCGGGTGGAGCTCGCCGACGACGCCAACCACCTCGTCGTCGACCTCGAGGCGGGCGCAGCGACCTGGGTGCAGCCTCGGCCAGCCCGTCCCGCCCTGGCCGAGGCGGAGCACAACGGTGTCGAGCGCGACGCCGATCCGGGCACAGATGTCGCTCAACCAGCGGCCCGCTTCCGTACCCCCGTCGTGCGACGCGCCGACGAGGAGGCCGAGCCGCTCGCGCTCGATCACCTCCCCCCCGAGCCGCCAGAACACCGGCCCCAACTCGAACAGTCGGACCGGCTCGACGCGGCGGCGCAGCGAGCGGTCGAGCGCACCGAGGAGGCCAGCGAGCACCGTGGTGCGCAGCACGCTCTCCTCGGGACGGAGCGGGTTGCGAAGGACGGCCGGCTCGCGATCGCTGCCGAGCAGCGACTCAACCGCAGGGTCGACGAGGGTGACGCTCCACGCTTCGAACGCGCCACGGTCTGAGAGCAGCCGGCTCACCAGGCGCTCACGGCGCTGACGCTGGTTCGGACCGTCGCGGTGGGGCCCGACGAGCGACGCTGACGCCACAGCGTCGTAGCCCACCTGGCGCAGAGCCTCTTCGACCACGTCGGCAGCACCCTCGACGTCCGGCCGCCACGGGGGCACCGTGACGACGTAGCCGTCCTCCTCGGGTTCGAGACCGAACCCCAACCGCTCGAGCCCTGCGCCGGGTCTCAACGCTTCGAGGACGACCGGGTCACCGCTGAGTCGCAGCACCGCCGTCGTCCTGAGCCGGATCCGCCGAGGCGCGGGCAGCTCCCCCGCCTCAGCGACGCGACGGACGGTACGGCACCCGACCACCTGCCCGACGCGGCGTGCTACCGCCTCGAGGACGCTTGGGTCGACCCCGCGCTCGAAGCGCCACGACGCTTCGGTTCGCAGGCCGCTCCGACGCGACGCCTGCGCGATGCGCTCGCGGACGAAGGCGGCCACCTCGAGGAGCACCTCCCGGGTCTGCGCCCCCACCTCGGTGTCGCGACCGCCCATGATGCCGGCGAGCCCGACGACCACGTCCTCGCCGTCGACGATCACGAGCTCGCCGCCGGCGAGGACTCGCTCACGACCATCGAGGGTCACGAGCCGTTCGCCGCTGCGCGCACTCCGCACGCCCACGATGCCGCCGCCGAGCCGCGCGCGATCGTAGGCGTGGGAGGGCTGCCCTGTCTCGAGCATGACCGCGTTCGTCGCGTCGACGATCGGGCTCACCGAGCGCACGCCAGCGAGCGCGAGCCACCGAGCGATGCGAGGGTCCAGGGTGAGGTCGTCGAGGGTGACGCTCGCGAGCACCAGGCGCTCAGCGGTACCCGGCTCGACCGTGACGTCGTCCACCTGCTCCCCCTCGAGGGTTCCCTCGAGGTCCGCGAAGGGGGCACGAAGCCGGGCGGCGAGGTCGCGGGCGATCCCACGAACGCCTGAAGCGTCTGGTCGGTTCGGCTCGACGGCGAGGTCGACGACCACCTCATCGTCGAGCCCGAGAGCTTCCGCGACGCTCTGACCAGGCTCGAGAGAGCGGGGCAGCAACGCCAGCCCGCCGGTGTCGGAGCCAAGGCCTGCTTCGAGCGGCGAGCAGAGCATGCCGTCTGAGCGCACGCCCCGCATGCTGCGCGCCTCGATGCGTACCCCCGTCGGCAGCGTCGTGCCTGGCAACGCCAAGGGGACGACGTCGTCGACCTCGAAGTTCCACGCGCCACAGACGACACGCCGCAGGACGTGAGCGCCGTCATCCACCTCGACGAGCCGAATCCGGTCGGCACCCTCGATGCGGTGGATCGCGCAGACTCGCGCAGCCACGATGCCACTCGACGGGGCCGGCGCCGCCTCGATCCCTTCGACGACGAGGCCGAGGGCGTCGAGGGTGCGCACGAGCCGACGCACCCCCTCGGCCTGCGGTCGGCGCTCGGTGACCCCCAACGCCTCGAGCGGGCTGAACACGCTGAGCCATCCAAGCGGCAGCCTCATGCCTCTCCCCTCGTCTGCCACAGCAGCCGTACGTCGTTGTCGGGCAGGATCCGCATGTCAGCGATGCCGTAGCGCATCTGCACGAGCCGATCGATGCCGAAGCCGAAGGCAAACCCAGAGACCGACGTCGGGTCGAGCCCCCCGGCCTCGAGGACCCGCTCGTGGACCATGCCCGCCCCGCCGAGCTCGATCCACCCGGTACCCGAGCAGGTGCGACACCCCTGACCTCCGCAGATCGTGCAGGTCACTTCGAACTCAGCGGAGGGCTCAGTGAACGGGAAGTACGCGGGACGTAGCCGCGAGGCGATGTGGGGGCCGAAGTAGGCCGACGTGAAGGCCTCGATGGTTCCCTTCAGGTGCGCGAAGCTGATGCCCTCGTCGACGACGAGCGCCTCGATCTGGTGAAAGGCGGGGGTGTGGCGAGCGTCTGGGGTATCGCGGCGGTAGACGCGTCCCGGAACGACGGCGTAGATAGGGAGTCGCCCCCGGCGCATGAGCCGAATCTGCGCAGGCGAGGTGTGCGTGCGAAGGAGCAGTGGCGGTGAGGCCGGCACGTCGAGGTAGAAGGAGTCTTGCGCAGCGCGAGCCGGGTGGAACTCGGCCACGTTCAGCGCCTCAAAGTTGTGCCACTCGTCTTCGACCTCTGGGCCGGTCGCGACCTCGAATCCAAGACGCCAGAACACGTCCTCGAGCTCCATGCGCGCGCGTGCGACGAGGTGGCGTGCGCCCGTGCCGTCGAGGGCGCTACGAACGAGTCCCGTCGTCGGGTCGGAACGTTCCGCTTGGAGCTGACGCTCGAGCTCCGCCTCGCGGACGCGGCGCCCTGCTCGCTCGAGTGCGTCGGTCACACGGCGGCGCGCATCTGAGACTGCTCGGCCGACGATCGAGCGCTGCGAGGGATCGAGGTCGCGCAGCGAGCGCGACAGCGTGGCGAGGAGGCTCGTCGGTCCAATCGCAGCCTCTCGCACTCGCGCGAGGTCGAGTGACGACTCGACGGCCTCGAGCTCGGCGAGAACTCGCTCGACGTGTCCCGCGAGCGCGTCGATCGACGACGCTGCACCCAGACCCTCTGCCTCCATGACCCTCTCCCGTCGCACGCCGCTACAGCCTGCTCAGGCTAGCTCCTCGTCAGCAGCTGGCTCGCCGAGGCCGAGGCTGACCCACAGCGCGAGCGCCCCTGCGACTGCAGCATTGAGCGACTCAAGACGCGGAGGCACGACGAGTGCGCGTCGGTCATCGAGTACCTCGCTGAGCGCCGCGCTCACGCCACGACCCTCGGAGCCGACGACGAGGACCTCGGGCGACGTCGCCCTCACGAGCCGCCGTGGTGCGCTCGGATCGAGGCCCACGAGTCGAAACCCTCGGGAGCGCAGCTCGCTCAGCGCCACGCCGAGTTCGTCCACCTCGCTGAGCACCACCCGCTCGAGTGCGCCAGCCGCGGCTCGAGCTGCCTTCGGCCCAAAGGGGTCTGCGCAGCCCGGTCCGAGGACGACCCCCACCGAGTCACTCAGCGCCGCCGCCGAGCGCACGAGGGTGCCCACGTTGCCGGGATCCTGAACGCCGTCGAGCGCGACGACCGCCACAGAGCCTGCGAGCTCGGCGGTGGCCCGCACTCGGCGCTGAAGGACGCCGAGCGCCCCGCGCTCGAGCCCGGAGACGCTCAGGCGCTTGAACTCACGCTCGCTCACCACCACGGCGCGTTGGGCAACAGCCTCGAGATCAGCGAGCTCGTCGCGGTCGTGGACTGTGGTGACGAGGAGCTCGATGGCGGCGCCTGCTGTAGCCGCCTCCCGGAGAAACCTCGCGCCCTCAAGCACGTAGCGCTGCTCGTGACGCCGAGCTGAGGCAGAGCGGGCGAGCCGACGCACCCAGGCGCGCAGCTCAGGACGCAGCGCGCTCCTCGCTGGTCGCTGCGAGCCGGACGAGCGCCGCAAAGGCTCCCGGACGTCGCACCGCAAGGTCAGCGAGCACACGACGATCGAGCGCGACGCCGTGGCGACGCAGGCCCGCCATGAAGCGGGAGTAGGTCGTGCCCTCAGCTCGCGCTGCCGCGTTGATTCGCTGGATCCACAGCCGCCGAAACTCCCCCTTGCGCGCGCGACGATCTCGGTATGCGTACTGGAGCGAGTGCATGACCTGCTCGTGCGCCGCTCGGTACGCACGGCTCTTGTTGCCGTAGTACCCCTTGGCAAGCTCCAGGACCGCGCGACGATGCTTGCGACCGTGCAGGGAGCGCTTGACCCGTGCCACCCGAACGCCTCCTTCCCGTGTCTACCGTCCGCCGAGCTGACGCAGCGCGCGCGCAGCGTCTCCCTTCGACAGCACGCCCTCGTGGTGGAGGCGACGGAGCTGCGCCGACGACTTCTTGCGTAGAAGGTGCGAGGTGAACGCGTGCCGCCTCATGAGCTTCCCCGTCGCTGTCCGCTGGAACCGAGCTTTCGCGGCCGTCCGCGTCTTCATCTTCGGCATCGAGGTCTCCCACTTCGTGACTGAGCTAGCGAAGCCGCCCCGAGCTGCGCCAGCGTTATCCGCAGCAGGTCAGCTTAGCTCCAGACCCGTCGAGGACCGACAGGCTAGGCGCGGGCCGGCGCGGGACGCCGATCGGGGGCGAGCACCATCACCATGTTGCGACCATCGAGCTTGGCCATCACTTCGACGTGAGCCACCCCACGCACCGCCTCAACGACGCGGTTGAGAATCTCCTGGCCGAGCTCGGGATGGAACACCTCGCGCCCTCGGAACATGATGGTGACCTTGACCTTGTGGCCCTCGCTCAGGAACCTGATGACCTGCCTCGTCTTGGTCTCAAAGTCGCCCGCAGAGATCTTTGGTCGGTACTTCATCTCCTTGAGCTGCGAAGCTGACGCCTTGCGTTTCTGCTCGCGCAGCCGCTGCGCCTGATCAAACTTGAACTTGCCATAGTCCATGATCTTGGCAACCGGGGGCTTTGCCATCGGTGCCACCTCGACGAGGTCCATGTCCATCGCTCGGGCGATTTGGAGGGCTTCCGGCGTCGGCTTGATACCCAACTGGTTACCGTCGGGGCCGACCAGCCGCACTTCCCGAACGCGAATCTGATCGTTGATCCGGGCCCCGTCCTCAGGTGCAGTGGCGATAGGAGACTCCTTTCGTCGCTCGACTTCTCTCGCGGGAACGACCCGCCAGCCTGATTGTAGCTCAACGCCGCTGCGTCACCCCTGATTCCAGCGCACACGCCACTAGAATCCTCGCCGTGACGAGCGACCCCGAAGCCGA
>SIRY01000170.1 GCA_004366215.1 Actinomycetota bacterium
ACCTCGTCGAGGCCTCGAATCGCGTCCTCGACCTCCGAGAGGAGCCGCTCGATCTCGAGACCGCCGATCGGTCGGTTCTTCGAGGCGGCGAGCACGCCACGACGAAGCTTGTCGCGGTCGAAGGGCTCGTACTCACCTGAGCGCTTGCGCACGAGAACCCGCGACTCGCTCACCCGCTCGAACGTCGTGAAGCGCCGCTGGCAGTGCAGGCATTCCCGACGGCGTCGAATCGCCTGGCCGTCGTCGGCGACTCGCGTCTCGACCACGCGATCCTCGCTTGTGCCACAGTACGGGCAGCGCACGGCCTCCTCGCCTCCCAGAGCGCAGCCTACTCGCTCGCGACCCTGTGGCGCCGGCGCGCCAGCGTACGTCCGTTCGACTAGCCTGAGCTCCGGAGGTTCGATGCCACGACCACACCCCGAGATGCGCGACGCCATCCTGCGTGTCATCGACCGCGTCTCCGCCATCGACCGCGTCTCCGCCGAGCGAGGCTGGCCTCCGTCCATCCGAGAGATCGCGGAGGCGGTCGGGCTGCGCTCACCCGCGAGTGTCGCGTACCACCTTCGTCAGCTCGAAGCCGAGGGGCGGATCAGACGGCTCCCTCACAGCGCCCGCGGCATCGCGCCCACCGCGCGACCTGCCGCCACGGCCGTACCCCTCATCGCCGACGTCGGCGCAGGCTACCACGTCGTCGCGCACCAGGAGAGTGACGACGTCGTGGTCGTCCCGGAGTACCTCGCTCCTCCGAGCGCGTTCGGCCTCCGCGTCCGTGGCACCTCGATGGTCGACGCGGGCGTCTTCGACGGCGACGTCGTCATCGTGCAACCCGGTGCCGACGCCGAGGACGGCGACCTCGTCGTGGCGTCGATTGATCAGGAGATCGGTACCGTCAAGGTCCTGCGGCGGAGCTCCGCCGGGGTATGGCTTGAGGCGCGCAATCGGGAGGATCCGTCTCTCGTACCCATCGCGGTAACGGAGCAGGTCCACATCCATGGTCGCGTCGTCGGCCTG
Organism: Actinomycetota bacterium; assembly: GCA_004366215.1. Classification (GTDB taxonomy): domain Bacteria; phylum Actinomycetota; class Acidimicrobiia; order Acidimicrobiales; family Acidimicrobiaceae; genus Acidimicrobium. Next base: position 1,012 of record SIRY01000170.1, read on the forward strand.
CTCCGCGACTATCGGGCAACCGGCCCCGCCCGCTAGCATCCGAGCAGCCATGGGCGATGAAACGCAGCGCCGCAGCCTACTCAGCGCACGCGACCTCGTCAAAGTGTTCGTCGACGCACGCGGGCGGGCTCGCGAAGCGCTCGTCGGTGTCGACCTCGACGTGCGCGAGGGCGAGTTCCTCTCGATCATCGGTCCATCCGGGTGCGGCAAGTCGACGCTGCTGCGCATCCTCGGGGGCCTCTCGCGGCCCACGAGCGGCTCCCTCGAGTGCGCGGTGGACGCTGTGGGGCGCATCGCGTTCGTCTTCCAGGACCACGCGCTCTTCCCCTGGCTTCGGGTCGTCGACAACGCGGCGTTCGGGCTCCGCATGGCCGGCGTGGGCGCGCGCGAGCGACGTCGGCGCGCGATGGTGTGGCTGGAGCGCTTCGGCCTCGCGGCCTTCGCGGACGCGTGGCCCGACGAGCTCTCGGGAGGGATGCGCCAACGACTCTCACTCGCTCGAGCGCTGACGACGGACCCCCGCGTGCTGCTCATGGACGAGCCGCTCGGTGCGCTCGATCCTCAGACTCGTCTCATCGTCCAGCAGGACCTCGCTCGCCTCTTCGAAGAGACAGGCGTCACCATGGTCCTCGTGACGCACTCGCTCGAGGAGGCTCTGCTGCTCGGGGACCGTGTCGCCGCCATGACCGCCCGACCTGGACGCATCGCCGAGGTGCTCCAAGTGCCGCTCGCGCGCCCTCGTCGTGAGGACACCCTCGACACGACGGCCTTCGCCGCACTGCGCCACGCACTGTGGCAACGCCTCGAGCGCGAGGTTCACAGTGCGATGGAGCTCCAGCGGTGACGCAGGCGTCGAAGGCCGCCCTCGCACGCGCGCGCCGCACGGCTCGACGACGACGTGCCCTCGACGTCGCCCTCGGCGTTGGGACGCCGCTCGCGCTGATCGTGGCTCGCGATCCTCGCGACCGCCCGCACCCTCAGCGAGCACGGCGTCCTCGGGCGCGACCTTGCCATCACCGTCGCACGGCTCGGCACAGGCTACGCCATCGGCTCCGTGCTCGGAGTACTCTTCGGCCTCGCCCTCGGCGTCGCTCGCCCGCTCGCGGCAGCGCTGTCTCCCCTCTTCGCCGCGCTCTACGCGGTGCCCCAGATCGCGCTCCTGCCGCTCCTGCTCGTCATCTTCGGGCTCGGCGAGACGCCAAAGATCATCACCGTCGCCGCCGTCACGTTCTTCGTCGTCGAGCTCAACACCCTCGGCTCGGTCCGGCGCGTACCCCCCGAGCTCCTCGAGGCCGGTGCAGCCTACGGCGCGACTGGGTGGCGGCGCTTCTGGCACGTGCTGCTTCCCGCCTGCGCTCCTGGCATCTTCACCGGGCTACGCGTTGCCGTCGCGCTCGCCCTCGTGGTCGTGACCGCGACGGAGTTCGTCGCAGCGAACTCAGGGCTTGGCTACCTCGTGTGGAACTCGTGGCAGCTCTTCGAGCCAGCCGACATGTACGTCGGGCTGGTCGTCATCGCGCTCCTCGGCGTGGCTGCCACCGGCCTCGTCATGGGAGTCGAGCGCATCGTCGTCCCGTGGAGCCGCCGACGAGCACGCTAGCTCGCCGGCGCTCGCACCGCACACGCCTGCTAGCATCGTTCGCCACAGCTCGAGAGACCGTCGCGCGCAGCTTCGAGGGAGGTACCCATGTCGCATCGAGGCCTCCGATGGGCCGGCATCGTCGCGTCGCTCAGCCTCGTCGCGGCCGCCTGCGGCTCCTCACGCTCGCCGAGCGCCTCGGCGAGCTCGCAGGCTGCACCCACGACCGTGAACGTGGCCTACGTGCCCCTCCCACTCTTTGCCCCGCTCTTCGTCGCCCAGGCGCACGGCTACTTCGCAGCCGAGCACATCGACCTCAACCTCGAGGTCGTCCAGAACGGTCAGAGCGCCCTCACGCTGGCTGCGACGAACCAAGTCCAGGTCGTGCTCGGGGGCTTTAGCGCAGGGTTGTTCAACGCGATCGACCAAGGGCTCGACGTCCGCGTCGTCGGCTCGATGGCTGAGGAGGCGCCGGGCACACCGGCCAACGGGCTCGTCGGCTCCTCGAGCCTGCACGTCAGCTCCCTGAGCCAGCTCGCCGGTCAACGTATCGCCGTCGCCGGCGGCCCTGGCTCAGCGGGAGCCTACCTGACGGCCATCGCGCTCGAGCGCGCCCACATCCCGCTCTCGCGGGTCACCCTCGTCAACGTCGATTTTCCCAACCAGGCCGCCGCCCTCGCGAACGGCGGCGTCGCTGCCGCGTACATGGCGACGCCGTTTCTTCAAGCAGCGCTCGCCAGTCACGCGGGCACCGTCCTCGCAGGAGCGCCCGTCGGCGTCGCGGTCACGGGGGTGATCTTCGGGGGGAGCTTCCTCCACAGCGCCGCCGCCCAGCGGTTCTTCGACGCTCTAGCCAAGGGAGCCGCCGACCTCCAGGGCTCGGCAGCGACGAGTAGCGCCAACCTGGCGATCATCGCCAAGGCAACCGGGGAGTCGCTCGCACTCTTGCGCTCCGAGCCGCCGAACCTCTTCAGCCCGACGCTCGCTCCGCCGACCAGCGTCCTTGCCTCGATGCAGTCGGTCTACGCGGCGAACGGCAACCTCGTCTACCGCACGCCCCTTCCGATGCGAGACGTGGTCGACAGCTCCTTCGCTGCGCACGTACCAGCCTCGTCCTAGCGACGACCGCAGCCGCTCGCTAGCCCTGTCGAGCAGGCCCCTCATGGAGCCACCTCCACAGGGTTTGGGCGACAAACCGCAGCTCGGCGACCTCGACCACCTCAGCGTCGGTGTGCGCGAGCTCGGGGTCACCCGGGCCGAAGTTGACAGCCGGAATGCCAGCCGCAGCGAGCTGGGCCACGTCAGTCCAGCCGAGCTTGGCTCGCACCCCGAACGCAGACCGTACGAGCCCCTCGAAGGCGTGGACGTCACTGCGGGCCCCGGGAACCGCCTCGACGACCTCGACGACGTCGTCCGGCTCGAGGACGTCGTCGAGCACGGCCCTCAGCGCTGCGCTCGCCTCCTCCGGGCTGCGGTCGGGAGCGAAGCGGTACGCCACCTCGAGGATCGCCTCGTCGGGCACCACGTTCCACGCGAGACCCCCTCGAACACCGACCGGCTCGACCGCCTCCCGGTAGCGAACACCCTCGAGCTGTGGCTCCCGACGCTCGAGTCGCTCGATCGCGCCGAGCACGCGCGCGAGTCGGGTGATCGCGTTACGCCCGATCCAGGCGCGGGCGACGTGCGAGCGCCGGCCCGCGAGCCGTAGCCGGAGCTTGAGCACGCCTTGACATCCAAGCTCGACGAAGCCCCCTGTCGGCTCGAGCAGCACGCCACGCCCCGCCCGAAGGAGCTCTGGTCGCTGCGCACGCAGCGCAGCCAGCCCGTTCGTCACAAGCGGCCCTTCTTCACCCGGGTAGGCCACGAGCACGACCGGCACACGGGGCTCTGAGGTCGCGAGCGCGACCGCGACCGCGAGCCCCCCCTTCGAGTCGACGGCGCCCCGACCCGCCAGCTCCGTCGGCGTCACCTTCACAGCGAGCTCGCCCGGTACGGTGTCGAGGTGTGCGACGAGTGCGGTCGCGCCCTCTACCCCTGGGTGGCTCTCAGCGACGACGCACCCCGCCACGTGGTGGACGACGAGGCCACCCGCGGCGAGGTCGCTGGCGACGCGAGCACGGAGCTCCTCCTCAGCCCCGGTCGGGGAAGGGATCGCGATGTAGGCGGCCGCGAGCTCCGCAGGATCCCTCACAGGGCGCCACCGTGCGCTCGCAGCAGCTCGTTGAGCTCCGCCTTGTGGTGGCGCTGCCCCTCGTCGAGTCGCGCAACGACGAGCAGCGCAGGCAAGCCGAACGTGCCGCCAGACCACTCACGCTCCCGCGTCCCAGCGACGACGACAGACCAGTCCGGAACGCGCCCGCGTGCGAGCTCCGCGCCGGTCGTGACGTCGATAACCGGGATCGTCGGCGTCACGACCGCGCCGGCGCCGACGACCGCACCACGGCCGACGATCGCTCCCTCGACGACGATCGCGCGCGAGCCGATGAAGGCGTCGTCGCCGACGATCACCGGCGAGGCCTGCGGCGGCCCGACGGCGCCCGAGGACGCCACCGATGCCCACGCCACCAGAGAGGTGGACCCGCTCGCCGACCTGAGCACACGAGCCGACCGTCGCCCACGTGTCGACCAGGGTGTCGGCGCCGATCCACGCACCCACGTTGACGAAGCTCGGCATGAGCGTCACCCCCGGAGCGAGGTAGGTACCTCGCCGAACCACGCTCCCAGGCACCGCACGCACCTTCGCCGCGGCGAGGTCGTCACGAAGAGCGATGCGGTCCACCCACCGGAACGGCTCGGAACCCAGCTCTCTGAGCGGCAAGGACGCGAACGCGAGCACGATCGCCTCCTTCACCCACTCGTGCACGGTCACGGTCCCCGTCTGCCAGTCGACGCTCGCGGCCCGAAGCGACCCCTGCTCGAGGTCGCGCAGGATCGACTCAACGAGGTCGTCTGGCAACGGAGCGCGCCTCGCGAAGGCCTCGCGCACGAGCAGCTCCCGTTCGTCGCTCACCGGATCCCTCCTCGCTCCTCGAGCACCTCGATCGCCTGGTCCTTCACGGTCGCACTCACCCGCACGAAGCGGTCGTCGCCAAAGCCCGCTCCGGGAGCCACGACGAGGCCGAGGCGGTCAGCGAGGAGCCGTGCGAGCGACGCGCCGTCCCCGTCGGGAGCCCGTACCCACAGGTAGAGCCCAGCAGCAGGTAGCGGGACGGCCTCGCCGAGGACACCGCCGACGACCGATGCGAGCCGCCTGAGGCGCGCACCGTAACGAGCTCGCTGCTCCTCGACGTGCTCCTCGTCCATGAGTGCCTCAGCAGCGACCGCCTGCGAGGGACCTGCGGCGAGCAAGCCCAGCGCTCGGCGGCGCTGCACGAGCGTCGCGACGAGGCCCGGATCACCGATGAGCGCTCCCACCCGCAGCCCCGCGAGGTTCGAACGCTTCGAGATCGACACGAGCACCACCACACCGTCGGTGCCGTGGGAGAGGGCGCTCGCGACCTCACCGCGCCAGACGAAGTCGCTGTAGACCTCATCCGATGCAAGGAGCGCGCCGTAGCGTCGAGCGAGCGTGACCACCTCGTCGACGTCGTAGACCACGCCGGTTGGGTTCGCTGGGGAGTTGGTCCACGCGAGCAGCGTGCGGCGCCAGACCTCTGGACTGAGGGCATCGAAGGCTGGGACGCCGTCCTCATCCAGCGGGACACGGACGACCTCGAGGCCTGCCGCTCTCGCCCCGTCGGCGTAGGTCGGGTAGGCGACGGCAGGGACGAGCACGATGGTGCGCTGTGGCGCTGTTGGGGCGAGCAGCCACGGCAGCGTCGCGATCGCTTCCTTCGATCCAGCCGTCGGCGCCACCGCGCCCTCGGGCAGCTCGATCCCCCACCGACGCTGGACGCTGGAACCACCGCGACGTCGCCTCGACGAATCGAGGAGTTCCTGCGGCCGGCGGGTAGGGCCGCTCGCTGGCTTGGCACGCGAGGACGTGAGGGACGAACGCAGGGGGTGGGTCAACCGGAGAGCCGATCGACGCGTCGACGACGAGGTCGAACGCGCGGGCAGCACGAGCCCGGAGCTCATCGAGAGAGGGTTGCGCTGACACCCGACCACCCTAGCGGCTAGCTCGGCACAGCCTTGAGTCGCTCGCGCACCAGCTTGTCGGACGCATCGTCCATGACGGCCTCGACCACCACGTAGCCTTCGCTCAGAGCCTCGTGGATGACCGTACCCTCCCTGTGGACCAGCGCGAGAACATCGCCGCGTCCGAAGGGGACACGGTAGTGGTGGACGCTGCGCCGGCGGGCGAGCGCCTCAGCGATACCCGCGCGGAGTGCGTCGAGACCCCAGCCGCGCACAGCGGCGACGGGAATGCCGGCGGGCAGCCCAGCTGGCAGCTCGCTGACCGGACGCCGATCGACCTTGTTGTAGACCACGAGCCGTGGCACGCGTCCGGCACCGATCACGTCAAGGGTACGCTCGACCTCGAGCATCTGCTCCGCGACGTCCTCGCGCGACGCGTCGGCGACGTGGATCAAAAGATCCGCCTCGGCGACCTGCTCGAGCGTCGAGCGAAAGGCCTCGATGAGCTCGTGGGGGAGCTTTCGGATGAAGCCCACCGTGTCCGTTAGCAAGACGGTCTCTCCACCGGGCAGGGCGACGCGACGCGTGCGCGGATCGAGCGTGGCAAAGAGTCGATCCCCGACGAGAACCTCCGCGCCTGACAAGGCGCGCAGAAGCGCTGACTTGCCGACGTTCGTGTAGCCAACCAACGCGACCTGGGCGAGGCGAGAGGCGAGGCGGGCGTGACGCTGGACCCGCCGTCGCTGCCTCAGTGACTCGAGCTCTCGACGGAGCTGAGCCTGACGCAGCTGGATGCGTCGACGGTCCTCCTCGAGCTTGGTCTCACCCGGACCTCTGGTTCCGATCCGACCAACCTGCTGCGAGAACGAGCGACCTCGTCCCCGGAGGCGCGGCAGTCGGTAGGTCAGCAGAGCAAGCTCCACCTGCGCGCGGCCCTCCTCGCTGCGGGCGTTCTGGGCGAAGACGTCGAGGATGACAGCGGTTCGGTCGATCGCGGTGCGCCCGAGAACCTGCTCGAGGTTGCGCTGCTGGGCAGGTGAGAGCGGGTCGTCGAACACCACTGTGTCGACATCCAGAGCTGCCGAACGCTCCGCGAGCTCAGCTGCCTTGCCTGAGCCCACGTAGGTCGCCGGATCGGGGGTGTCGCGTCGCACGACCTCGCGCCCGACGACGTCCGCGCCTGCGGTGTCGACCAAGGCAGCGAGCTCCTCGAGGGCGTCGATGACGTCGCGACGTCGCTGGCCACGATGGACGACGCCGACGAGGAGGATTCGCTCCCGAAACGACCGCTCGATGAGCGTCACAGCACCAGAGCCTCCGGGCTCGCCTCCACCCAGCCGACGAGTCGACTCGGACCTTCGAGCACCGGCTCAGCACCTCCCACCTCAACGACTAGCGTCCCGCCAGGATTGTGCACCTCGATGCGCCCAGGGTCGAGCAGACCTCGCGCGACGAGCGCGACGGCGACAGCCGTCGACCCTGTGCCACACGCCGCTGTCTCACCCACCCCTCGCTCCCACACCCGGAGCCTCACGGCGTGACGCCCGAGCGGTGCCGCCCACTCGACGTTGATGCCATCTGGGTAGCGGGCCTGCGCCTCAGGGCCCTGCGTCGCTGTCGCGACGACGTCGAGCTCCGCCGGGCTGCACACACGCACCTCGTGTGGGTTGCCGACGTCCACGACGACGGCGTCGTCACTCTCGTCGACGATGCGCACCGGCCCCATCGTGGTCGCAGCGATCACCGTCGAACCCTCGCGACGACGCCGCTCGTAGCGACGGGGGCCGACGGCCGTGCGGACCTCTGTCGATGCGAGCGACCGAACCTCCGTGATGAGGTGACCGAGGCACCGAAGCCCGTTGCCGCTCATCTCCGCCGAGGATCCGTCAGCGTTGAAGAGGACCATCTCGTCGCCGGGAGCAAGCACGATGACGCCGTCGGCACCGAAGCCGCGCCGCCGATCGGCGAGCGCACGCACCACCGAAGGATCGACGTAGGCCGCGAGCTCGGGATCTAGCGACACGAGGAAGTCGTTGCCAAGTCCCTCAAGCTTGGCAAACCTCACGCCGCGGCCTCCAGCTCCTGCGCGAGTACCGCGAGCGCCTCGCCTTCGCACCGACACCAGCGAATCCGCGGGTCTCGCTCGAGCCAAGACAGCTGGCGACGGGCCAGCCGCCAGGCTCGCCGCTCGATCGCACGC
>SIRY01000171.1 GCA_004366215.1 Actinomycetota bacterium
CTTGGCGATGACGACGAGATCCGCGAGATCAAGGACCTCCTCGCCTCGCTCGAGCTCGACGAGCTCATGAACGTGACCGTGCTCGCTCGACACGTCGCCGAGCGTTCTCGCTGCCTGCCGCTGCGGCACGATGACCTCTACGACGGCGAACTGCTTGGCGTCTCGCTGCCGTCGCGAGGCCTGAGGCTCTTGCATCACGTCCCGCGCCTGCCGCGGTCAGTGGCGGCGAGGATCGACGAACGGGTCGGATCGCTGCAGGCGCTCGCGGCGATGGACGCCGACGAGCTCGCGGAGCGGGCGCAGATCGACCCGGAGTGGGCAAAGGCTGTCGTCAGCTACCTTCGAGCACTCGATTAGCGCGATGAGCTGGGCATTCTGTCGCTGCGCGCGTGGTATACTGGGGGGTGCCCGAGCGGGTGTCGCGTCGGGGAAGTGAGGGATCTGTGCCGTTCGACGTCGGGGACAAGGTTGTCTATCCTCAGCACGGCGCCGCGGTCATCACGGGCCGAGAGGTCGTCGAGGCCTTCGGAGAGGCAAAGGAGTACTTTGTCGTCACCGTCGCCTACGGCGACCTGACGGTGCGGCTTCCGGTTGATGCCGTCGAAGAGGTGGGGCTGCGCGAGGTCATCAACGACGAGGAAGTCGAAGAGGTGTTCGCTGTTCTTGCGAAGAAGGATGTGCGGATGCCTGCGAACTGGTCGCGTCGCTACAAGAACCACCTCGAGAAGGTCAAGTCGGGCGACATCTACCAGGTCGCTGAGGTCGTGCGGAACCTGACGTTGCGCGACCACGACAAGGGACTCTCGGCTGGAGAGCGGCGCATGCTAGCCAAGGCTCGTCAGGTGCTGATCTCGGAGCTGACCTTCGCGCTCGACGTGACGCCGGAAGAGGCGGAAGCGCGCCTCGACAAGGCCCTCGCGTAGGGCGGCCCGGTGGCCGTCGCCACCCTCGTCGTCGCGGCGGGTAGTGGGCGCCGCTTCGGCGGTCCGAAGCAGTTCGAGGCGCTGGGCGGCGCTTCGCTCGTCGAGCACGCTGTAGCGGCGGCGACGTCGGTGTCCTCCGAGGTCGTCGTCGCGCTCCCTGCGGGCCGTCTCGAGTCGATCGATGGTGCTCGGGTGGTCGCCGGTGGCGCGACGCGATCAGAGTCGGTCAGGCGGGCTTTCGCCGCTCTCGAGGGTCGTCCAGACTTCGTGCTCGTCCACGACGCCGCCCGTCCGCTCGCGCCGGTCTCTGTGTTCGAGCGGGTCATCGCCCGGCTTGCCAAAGGTGCTGACGCCGTCGTTCCTGTCCTCGCGATCCCCGACACGGTCAAGCAGGTCGAGGGCGATCGCGTGCGAGCCACGATCGACCGCTCGACGCTGCGGGCTGCGCAGACGCCACAGGGGTTCCGCTACGACGTGCTGCGGGCGGTCGTTGAGTCCGCGATGGACGGGACCGACGACGCGGCCGTCGCGGAGTCCTTAGGCTACGAGGTCGTCGTCGTGCAGGGGGCGCCGCGCGCACGCAAGGTCACGACCCGTCAGGATCTCCACGAACTCGTCGGGGTTCGTGTTGGCTTCGGCGTCGACCAGCACGCCGTGAGTCGAGACCCAGGACGACACCTCGTGCTCGGTGGCGTCCGTGTCGCTGGCGCCGGGCTCGAGGCGCACTCCGACGGTGACGTCGTCGCGCACGCGGTCGCGGACGCCATCCTCGGTGCAGCTGGCATCGGAGGGATCGGAGACGTCTACCGCGACTCGGATCCGGCGCTCCGTGGTGCGGACTCTATGGCGCTGCTCAGAGGCTGCCTAGAGCGTGTCTGGGAGCGCGGGCTTCGGGTCGCTCAGGTTGACGTCACGATCCTCGCCGAGCGCCCGCATCTCGCCGGCGAGCTTGGCTCGATCGCAGCGAACCTCGAGCGGGTGCTCGGGGGGTCGGTGCTCGTCAAGGCCAAGCGTCCAGAGGGGCTCGGAGCGCTCGGCCGAGGCGAGGGCCTCGCGGCCGCCGCTGTGGCTCTCCTCGAAGGTCTCCTCGGCGATGAGTCCTGATCGGCGCCGAGCGGCTCCTCGCACCCTCGGAGGATCCTGGGTTGCCGGGCGGCGCGCGGTGGTCGAGTGCCTTCGTGCTGAGCGCCGGCGGGTGCGCAGGATCCTCGTTGCGAGCGACCGCGCCCCACGGGACGTGCTGGAGGTCGCAGCCTCACGTGGCGTCGAGGTTGCCGTCGTCGCCCGGGCGCACCTGCGGGAGGTGGTAGGGTTCGACGGGCACCAAGGCGTGGCGGCTGAGTGCGACCCTGTCAGCGACGTCGGTCTTGTAGGGCTTGCTCGGCGCCGCCTCGTGCTCGTCGTCGACCACGTGCAGGATCCACACAACCTCGGCGCGATCCTGCGAAGCGCTGCCGCGTTCGGCGTCGACGGGATCGTCCTGCCTCGGCACCGAGCTGCTCGTCTCACGCCTGCCGTGACCAAGGTGGCTGCCGGCGGAGTCGAGTGGCTCGAGTTTGCTCAAGTGAGCTCGATTCCAGCGGCGCTCCGCGTGCTGCGGGCCCAAGGCCTCTGGACGGTGGGGCTCGACGCCGGGGGCGTCGAGACGATCTTTACGCTTCCGGTCGCTCGAGATCGTCTCGCGCTCGTCGTCGGCGCAGAAGGCAGGGGCCTGTCGCCGCTGACGCGCCACGAACTCGAGGTCGTCGCGGCAGTCCCGATGGCCTCGACGGTGAGCTCGCTCAATGCCTCCGTCGCGGTGGGGATTGCGCTCGCTGTGCTCGCTGAGCGACGCAGCGCGAGCTAGCGTGTCGGTGTGCGCGTCGCTGCGCTGCAGATCCCCGCTGGTCTCATCGACCCCGAGCTCGGACGAGCTCGGCTCACAGAGCTCGTCCGGCGCGCAGAGGACGACGGCGCTGACCTGATCGTCGCCCCAGAGCTCGCGACGAGCGGCTACCTACTGCGCCACGACGAGGCCAGAGCGGTGGCGGAGCCCGCTGAGGGCCCGACGATGCGTGCCCACGCCCACGCCCTGCGCCGGCGCGAGACGGTCGTCGTGTGCGGCATCGTCGAGCGCGCCGCCGACGGCGGACTCTACAACACCGCGATCGTCGTGCGCCGCGACGGGTTGGTCGCACGCTACGCCAAGACGCACCTGTGGGTCGACGACACCGTCTGGGCCCTCCCCGGGGGGAGGCGGCCACCCTCGTTCGTCGTCGATGGCTGGCGCTGTGCGCCGCTCATCTGTGCGGACCTCGACGTACCGGAGATGGTCGCCCAGCTCGACGCGGCGATCGTCGCCGTTCCCACGGCCTGGCCCACCGAACGTGCTCCCGCGCTCACGTGGTGGACCCGCGCACGGGACGGTAGGTGTGTCGTCGTCGCCGCCAACCGCGTGGGTCGCGAGCGCGGGGTGCGTTTTGGAGGCGGAGCAGCGATCATCGCGCCTTCGGGCACGCTGCTCGCCTCGAGTGAGCAGCCGGGCGTGGTGAGCGCGACCCTCGAGGATGGCTACCGAGCGCCGAGCACGACGGTCACTCCGCTCCCACGTGCGCTGCTGCGCACCGAAGGCGCGTGGTCGCGGCGAGCGCTCGCGGCGCGTGCCGTCGACCCCTTCCCCCAGGTCGAGGTCGGCGGAAGCGTCGGCGCGGCGTGGGCGGCGAGTACGTCGGTGCTGGTGAGCGAGCTCTACGAACGCCTCGAGCGGGACGACGATCTGCCGGCGGTCGTCGGCCTTGCGCGTCTTGACGCCAACGAGAGAGCCGATGCTCTCCTGACGCGAGCACGTCGGCGAGGCGTACGACTCGTCGGTCTCGCGAGGCGTGGCGAGGGTGTGCTCGACGTCGTCGACTCACTGGGTGACGGAGCCGTCGAGCGTGCAGGGACCTGGTTCAAGCTGGCGGGTGGCGTGGCGGTCGCCGGTGCGGAGGGTCTGCTCGACTGGCGCGTCGCTCGCGAGGCCGCCGGCGAGGGGGCCTGGCTCCTCGTCGTAAGCCTCGCCGAGGTACCGCGCTCTCTCGCGCCGGTGGCGAGACCCCCGAGCACGACCGGCCTCTCCCCTCGCGACGCCGATCCAGCGTGCCTGTG
>SIRY01000172.1 GCA_004366215.1 Actinomycetota bacterium
TCTTCTTCATGGTTCCCCATTCCTCCCACACTCATCGACGCACCGGTCGTCTCGTGCCGGTGCTCGGGGGCTATCGTAGGACATTCCGCGCATGCATGGTGCGCACTCTGCTGCATGTGCGAGGTTCGTCGAGCCGTCGTGCTCGCCGCTAGTGTGGTGGCGCATAGCTATGCAGCTGTCCACCTCTGTGGCAGGACTCGTGCATAGGTATGCCCAGTGCCGAAACGGGATGCGAAGTGTGCCTGAGAGTCGTCTGAGTGCGCTGGGCCGAGACGGCGCGGTCGTCGGCGTGGCGATGCTCGCGACGACCGCGACCACGCTCCCGGTCTTCCTCATCGGCGCGCTCGCGCCGGTGCTCGAGGTCGCGGTGCACCTCGACGCGCTCGCCGAGGGCGCCGCCGTCGGTGCGTTCTTCCTCGCCTCGATGGCCGGAGCGCTCGGGGTGGCTCGTGCTCCCTGGCACGCGCCAGGTGGCATCCTCGCAGCAGGGGGGTCGGTAGCGAGCGCGCTCGGGAGCTACGCCATCGCGCTCTTCGCCCGAGGTCCGCTCGTCGTGGTGGCTGGAGCTCTGCTCGCTGGCGTCGGCAACGGGGTGCTCCAACCTGGGGTCAACGACCTCGTTGCGACGCTCGTGACGCCGAAGCGCCAGGGCCTCGCCTTCGGGGTCAAGCAAGCAGCGATCCCGACCGCGACGTTGCTCGCTGGACTCGCGCTCCCACTCCTCGGCGTTCGCGGAGACTGGCGGCGAGCCTACGAGGTCGCGGGTGCGCTCGCAGCGCTCGTGACCGTCGTCGCGCTCACGATGCCGCGTTCCCACGAGGCGACCCTGCGCGCACGAACGAGGTTCCATGCCCCGGCCGCGCTGTGGGTCAGCGCGCTCGCCGTCGCCCTCGGAGCGGGCGCGGCCAACGCGCTCGGTAGCTTCGGCGTCGTCTCACTCGTCCACGACCACCTCGCGCCCGGACCTGCGGGCTACGCGGCGGCGGCCGCGAGCGCTGTGGGGCTCGGTGCTCGCCTCGTCGTCGGTCGCCTCGCCGACACTCGGCTTCGGCGTCCCCTGCGCGTCGTCGCGGCGATGATGGCGGTCGGCGCGCTCGGCGAGCTCGCGCTCGCCAGCGGGCTCGTACCGCTGCTCCTCGCTGGTCTGTTCGTCGGCTACGGCGCAGGGTGGGGCTGGAACGGCCTGATCACCTACGCGGTTGGCACCCGGTGGCGCTCAGACGCCGCACAAGCCACCGCCGTCGCGCAGGCAGGGGCCTTCGCAGGTAGCGTGCTCGGTCCACTCGGGGTCGGCACCATGATCCACCTCGTCGGTTTCCCGCTGAGCTGGGTGGTGGTGAGCGCGCTCGCACTCGCCGCTGCCTCGCTCATGGCGATCGTGGCGCCGCGCTTCGAGCTCACGAGCTGAGCGCTGATCGAGCGACTCGCCCGATGCGCCGACTCAAACCCTCGAGGTGCCCGATGCACGAGGCGCTGAGCGCGGCGAGCAGGATGGATGCGAGCACGTCGGTGGGCCAGTGGCGTCCAAGAAGCAGGCGACTGCACGCGGTCGCGGCCGCGACGGCGCACAGGACGCATCGAGCCCAGCGAGGCAAGCCACGACTCGCGAGGAAGAAAGCGACGGCGCCAGCGGTGTGGTCCGAGGGGAAGGCGTGCAGGTCGCTCTCGCGTCGGCGGGAGGACCAGAGCCGAAGCGGTGGTCTTGGGCGCGGTAGCGCGCGCGCGACGACGCCAGCGGCGAGCACGGCGAGGCTGCCTGCGGCCGCCGTTCGCACGAGCGCGGTGAGGACCTCTTCGTCGTCTCGCGCTCGATCGGCGATGACGGCAAAGGTGGCGACGTAGCCGAGGGGCGTCGCGACCTCGAGCACGCGCAGGCTCGCTGCGAGGGTCGTGTTGCGGCGAGCAGGAGCGCTGAGGAACCGGACGAGGGCGAGCTCGAAGGGTTCGCGTCTGGCCATGGAGCCCATGGTAGGAGCTAGCCTTGACGCAGGTGGCGCGGCGTCGACTCGACCAGGTCCTTGTCGCTCGAGGCCTCGCGCACTCGAGACGCCACGCGGTCGAGCTCATCACAGCGGGTCTCGTCGCTGTGAACCGCGGACCTGCTCGGTCGCCGGCTCGGCTCGTCGCCGACGGCGACGAGGTCGTCGTCCTCGCGTCTACGTGGCGACCTCGCGGCGCGCGCAAGCTGGCTGGCGCCCTCGACGTCTTTGGCGTCGAGTGCACAGGGCGAGTCTGCCTCGACGTTGGAGCCTCAACCGGCGGCTTTACGATGGCGCTGCTCGAACGCGGAGCGCGAAAGGTCCTCTGCGTCGACGTCGGTCGAGGTCAACTCGACCAGAGCCTTCGTGCGGATCCACGGGTCGTCGCGCTCGAGGGTGTCGACGTCCGGGACCTTCGCTGGCCGCTCGAGGAGCCGGTGGAGCTCATCGTCGTCGACGTCTCGTTCATCTCGCTCAGAGCGGTCGCCCCAGCGCTCATCGCGCTCGCCCCTGCGGGAGCGGAGCTCGTCGCCCTGATCAAGCCTCAGTTCGAGGTGGGGCGCGTGGTCGCGAGCCGCTACCACGGCGTGATCCCCGACGGGCCAGAGCGCGACGGCGCGATCGAGGCTGTCCTCGAGCGTTGCAGGTCGCTCGGGATGGCGCTCGTCGCACGCACCGCGAGCGTCGTGCGCGGCGCACAGGGTAACCGCGAAGAGTTCGCCTACCTCCGGATCCCACCTCGCGCCGAGCGCGCTCTGTAGGCTGAGGGCGATGGAGGTCGGCTTCGTCCTGCACCCGACGCGTCCTGGGGCACGCGAACTCTACGAGCGTGCGAGCGACGTGCTGCGGCGCTACGGTGCGCGTGCCCGCGAACTCGGCGGGGAGCGTGACGGGTCTCGCGGGCTTCGTGGGGTCGTCAGCCTCGGTGGGGACGGCACGATGCTCCGAGCCATGGCTGCTGCCTGGCACGCGGACCTGCCGGTGCTCGGAGTCAACCTCGGTCAGCTCGGCTACCTCGCTGAGGTCGACCCAGCGGCGCTCGAGCGAGCGCTGGCAGCGCTGCTCGAGGGGACGGTGCGTATCGAGGAGCGCCTCGCGCTCGAGGTCACCGTGTGCGGTGAGCACGAGCGCATCGTCGGCTTCAACGAGGTGGTGGTCGAGCGCCAGAGCTCTGGTCACCTCATCCGCACGACGGTGTCGATCGCCGGCCGGCCGTTCCTGCGATACGCAGCTGACGGCGTCATCGTCGCGACGCCGACGGGTTCGACCGCCTACGCGTTCTCAGCTCGCGGACCGGTCGTCTCCCCTCACGTCGACGCGCTCGTGCTCACCCCACTCGCGCCTCACCAGCTCTTTGACCGCTCGCTCGTGCTGAGCCTCGACGAGCCGGTCGGGATCGGCATCCTCGAGGGTCCCCCGGCGTCGGTGATGGTCGACGGGGTCGCGCGTCGCGTGCTCTGCCCCGGTGAGGGCGTCGAGGTGGCTGCGAGCGCGCGGCGGGTGCGGCTCGCCCAGCTCGAGGCGCCGCCGTTCCACGAAGTGCTCCGCGCCAAGTTCTCCCTCGAGGTGCCCGAGTCGCCATGCTGAGCGCCCTCGAGGTCGTCAACCTCGGCATCGTCCGTCACGCGAGCCTCGAGCTGCCACCTGGGCTCATCGCACTGACGGGCGAGACCGGTGCGGGCAAGACGGTGCTCGTCACGGCGATCGGGCTGCTCCTTGGAGAGCGTCCCCGAGCAGAGCTCGTCGGTACCGCGGGGGACAGGGCTCGCGTCCGCGCCATCGTCGACCTCGACGGCTCAGAGGTCCTCGTCGAGCGCGAGCTCACGCAGGAGGGACGCACGAGGTGCCGCGTCGACGGCGAGCTCGTGAGCGTGGCCGAGCTGCAGCGACTGAGCGCTCGCGCACTCCAGCTCGTCGGCCAGCACGAGTCGGTCTTCGTGACGCGGCCTGAGACCCAGCGCGAGATCCTCGACCGACTCGGTGGGACGGACGAGAGCGAGGTGAGCGCAGCGCGCAGCGAGGTCATCAGGCTCGAGCAGGCGCTTCGCGAGCTCGACGAGGCGCTCGTGGCGCAGGCTCGTGAGGAGGCGCTCCTCCAGCACGAGCTCGCCGAGCTCGACGCGGCCGAGCTCAGGAGTCCAACCGAGGACGTTGAACTCGAAGCGCACATCGAGCGGCTCACCCACGCAGAGGAGCTCAAGGAGGTGCTCGCGGGGCTGCACCGCACCCTGCGCGGACAGGGTGGCATGGTCGATCAGGTGGCGAGCGCAGCGCGTCACCTCGGCGCTGGCGAGCCTGAGCTTGCTCGGCGACTCGAGGCGCTCGTCGCGGAGGCGATCGACGTCTCAGACGACGTGCGGCGCGCGTTCGAGGCGCTCGAGGTCGACCGCGCGAGCCTCGAGCGCGCCGAGGTACGCTTTGGGCTGCTCGCGCAGCTCAAACGGCGGTTCGGTCCGACGCTCGGCGCGGTCATCGAGGCTCGCGAGGAGCGAGCAGCCCGTCTGGGCGCGCTGGCCTCTCGGCGTGACGATCGGGCCCTCGTCGAGACGGAACTCAACGCTGCGCGCGAGCGTCTGCGCGCAGCACAGGACGCACTCCGTGCACAGCGCGAGTCGACTCGCGAGCGACTCCTCGGCCACGTCGGAGCCGCGCTCGAGGAGCTTGGGTTGGAGGGTGCGCAGTTCGACGTGCGCCTCGGTGGCCCCGAGGGGACGCCTACCTTCGTGTTCCGTAGCAGCCGCGAGCTTCCGTTCGTGGAGCTCGGCAGAGGTGTGAGCGGCGGAGAGCTGTCGCGGATCGTGCTCGCGCTCGCCGAGCTCCTCGGGCACGGGACGGAGACGCTCGTCCTCGACGAGATCGACGCGGGGCTCGGCGGCCGCGCGGCTCTCGGCGTGGCTCGTCGGCTCGTTCGGCTCGCACGGGAGCGCCAGGTGGTCGTGGTGACCCACACGGCCTCGATCGCCGCGGCCGCCGACGCGCACTTCGTCGTCGAGCGCTCCGTGGGCGACGGTGTCGGTGGTGGTCCAACGATCGTGCAGGTGAGCGGCGATGCGCGAGTGCGAGAGGTCGCGCGCCTGCTCTCAGGGCAGCCCGACGCCGACGAGGCGCTCACGCACGCGCGCAGCCTCCTCGCTAGGTACTCGCTCGCCGAGGAGGGGTAGCGAGCGGGGATCGCCCAAGTGCGCTCGCAGCGCGGGTGGTCGAGCACCGACGAGCGGTGCGTGAGGAGGGCCAACGAGCGAGGTGGGGACACGACGAGGCTGGCCGCCCCTCTCGCAGGGGCGGCCAGCGCGTCGAGCACACCTACTTCACGAAGTACCAGGTCT
>SIRY01000173.1 GCA_004366215.1 Actinomycetota bacterium
ACGAGGCGCTCGCACGCTCGGCTCCCCACCGAGTCCCCCCGAGCGTGCTCGCGACGATCTCACGCGTCGCCACTGGCGACCTCGACGAGTTCGCATCCCTCATCCTGCGCGCAGCAGCGCCGGCGGTCGGCGTCGTAGCAGCCGCGCTCGTCGGCGTCGTGGTCGCCACCGCTGTCACAGCCGCGCTTGGAGTGGCTCTCGCAGTCGGCCTCGTCGCCACGCTCATCGTCGCTCCCGCGTGTGGGCTCGCGAGCGCACGCCCGCGCCTCCGGGGAACCGCCACCGCGGCTCAGGTCCACGCGCTCGCGATCGCCGCCGTCGAAACCCGCCCCGAGCGTCGTGGCACACCCGGCGAGGAACTGCTCTTCGCACGGCTGCGCAACGCGCTCGCGCACCTTGGCACCGCTCGTCGCCGTGCCGCCTTCGCCGAGCTAGCCCCCTCGGGCGTGGCGGCGCTCGCCGAAGCACTCACCATCGCTGCGACGGTGGCCATCGGCGCCGGTGCGATCGCACACCACCACCTCGAGGCCGTCTCGCTCGCCGTCGTACCGTTTCTCGCGCTCGGGCTCTTCGACACTGCGAGCTCCCTAGCGACGCAGTCCATCCGCATTCCTGCTCAGCGGCGTGCCACCCACCGCATCGACGGCGTGCTGTCGCTCGCTGCGCGAGCCGAGCCTTCGACCCCACGTCCGCTCCCCGAGGGCCCACTGTCGCTCACCCTCGACGACGTCGGGTTCTCCTACCCTGGCACCACGGCCCACGTACTCGACGGGCTCAGCCTCAGCGTCCCACCGCGAGGCCGACTCCTCGTCGTCGGACCGAGCGGCGCAGGAAAGTCAACTCTCGTGGGGCTCCTCGTCGGTGCGTGGATCCCAACTGAGGGGACCGTACGGCTCGGTGGCATCGACACGCGTGAGCTGGCGACGGACACCATCACAGAGCACATCGGCTACCTCCCGCAAGACGCCTGGGTCTTCGACGCGAGCCTCGCAGCCAACTTACGCCTTGCACGACCAGACGCGAGTGACGAGGAGCTCCATCGAGCCCTCGATGCGGTCGGACTCGGTGACCTCGTGGGCGAGCTTGCCTCTGGGCTCGACACCCACGTCTCACGAGAGCGTCTCTCGAGCGGGGAAGCGCAGCGAATCGGACTCGCGCGGCTCCTCCTCTCGCGTGCCGCGACCTGGATCCTCGACGAGCCGACCGCGAACGTCGACGGTCAGACAGAAGACGAGCTCGTCGCTCTACTCGACACACTCACACGGGACCGCACGCTCGTGGTCGTCACCCACGCAGAGCGCGTCCGCGAGGGACTCGCCACGCACGCGACGGTGCTGGCACTCCCCGGCGCCTGAGCGCGCCACAACGAGGACGTGGTGGCGACCCCACGCCCACGAGGAGCCGAACTCGGGGCCTTCGCGCTCTCTCCCCTCCAGAAGAGACGCGACCTCAGACGACCGCCACTGCGATGAGCACCGCGACGAGAGCGAGGAGCATGTAGGCGACGTAGGCGTCGAGCCTGCCTGACTGCAGGCGGCGCACAGCTCGACCGACCCCGAGGAGGGCCCGTCGGCCTCCTCGGTAGACGGAGGCCTCCACCGGCTCGACGACCACGCTACGTGCCTCCACCCCCGTGGCCTCGACGACCCCGGCATCGGTCTGTTCGGCGACGACGACGAGCTCGCGTCGCGACCCGAGGAGGTTACCAAGGACGTGGCGCAGGACGTTCGCGTAGCCGAAGCTCGAGTAGTGGTCAGCTCCAGACACGCCCGCGGTGGCAGACCGCCACGCGGGAACTCGTCGGACCCGCAGCCACCGCCCTCGCGACAAGGCGAGTGTCAACCCCACCACGACGACGAGTGCGATCGGCAGCTCGACGCTCAACCACGAGGGTGAGAGCACCGAGAAGCCAGGGAACACCGGCTGGAGGACCCATGGTGCCGCGAGCGCGCTGCGTACGTCCTGGGGAGCGACGAGCGGGGCGAGCGCGTCTGCGGTGAACCGCACGAGCCACGGCGCCACCCCGGCTAGCACCACGCCCCCGCCGCCGAGCAGCACGACGCCCGCCGTGCCGAGCCAACCTGGGTCTCGCGCCGGTTCGCGGAGCGCACGTTCTGGACGGCGCAGGATCGTCAGCCCGATCAGTCGTGCGAAGGTGAGCGCCGCGATGCCCGAGGTCAACGCCACCAAAGCCCCCGCGATCCCCATCGCAAGACGCAGCGCGACGTGGGGAAGCCGAAACTCCTGCATGAGTGACTCGAGCACGAACCACTCTGACACGAATCCAAGCGTCGGAGGCATCCCGGCGAGGACGATCGACCCGAGCGCCATCCCGAGCGCCGCACGGGGGTGCGTTCGGTAGACGCCTCGCAGGTCGTCGAGGTCGTCACTCCGCCAGTCCTCAATCGCAAAGGTGCTCGCGCTAAAGAGCGCCGACTTGGCGAACGCGTGCGCGACGAGCTGCAGGCTCGCCGCGAGCAGCCCGAGGGCGATGAGCGCCGCGTCGTGCGCGATGCGGCCGGCGAGCGCCACCCCAAAGCCGACGGTGATGAGTCCCGCGTTCTCGACGCTCGAGTACGCGACGAGGCGCGTCAGGCGTGCCTGGACGGCACCGAAGGTCACGCCGAGCAGCGCCGTGACGCCCCCGACGATGAGCACCACCGCTGCAAGCCACACCGGCGGCGTGCCCAGCAGAGCGAGCGTGCGCCACAGGCCGTAGAACCCAGCGTTGACGCCGAGCCCAGCGAGGGCGGCGCGCAGCGGTCCGGGCGCCGCTGGGTAGCCAGCCGGCATCCACACCTCGAAGGGCACGAGTCCCACTTTGGTGCCAAACCCGAGCACGAGCAGGCCGAACGCGCTCACCCGGACGAGCTCGGACGAGACGTGGTGCCACGCCACGAACGCGAGCGAGTGCGTCGCACCAGCGAGCAGGAGCATTCCAAGGAGCACCGCCGCTCCCGAAAGCTTGCCTGCACCGAAGGTAACCCACGCTGCCACCGACGAGCGCTGCTCGCGTCGATGGCGCCCGATGAGGATGAAGAACGCGAGGGTCAGGCACTCCCAGGCGAAGAGGAACGTAAAGGCGTCTGCGGCCACCTCGATCACGACCATCGACGCCACGAGGAGCGCGAAGCCGCTCGCAAATCCACGCCCGTCCGCTGCGTGACTACGCCGTGCCCACGAGACGCTCGCCGCCGCGATGCCGACCGTGATGATGCCGCTCAGCGTCACGAAGCCACCCGAGAGGCCGTCGAGCCTAAGCAGCACGTGACCAGCGGCGAGCAGGTCAGGACCCACGACGGTTCTCGGCTGCGCGAGCGTCGTCGCGAAGCCGGCGACGCCGAGGAGCGCACCCGCGAGGAGCACCCCGAGGTACGCCACGACGCGTCCGCCTCGGGCACCACCGCACACGAGGTCGCACACCACGGCGGCGCCGAGCGCTACGAGCGCGATGACGATCAGGTCGAGGGTCACGCTCACCTCCCCACAACGAGGTCGACAGCACGAATCATGCCGTGCAGGATCGCAAACGGGCTCGGCGGGGACCCGGGGACCCACACGTCGACCGGCACGAGGGAGCCAACCCCGCCCCTCGTCGCGTAGCTGGACGCGACGAGACCACCGCTGATGGCCTCGGTGCCGACCGCCACCACGACCTTGGGCTCTGGCATCGCCTCGTAGGTACGACGAAGCGGGCCCGCCATCCCCGAGGCTCCCGCCCCGGTCACGAGGAGGACGTCAGCGTGGCGAGGGCTCGCTGTGAGGAAGATGCCGAGGCGCTGGACGTCGTAGACCGGGTTCCAGAGCGCCTTGATCTCCCACTCCTCAGACCCATCCGAGCCAGCGTCGACGTGGCGCACGTGGATCGAACGCCGCAGAGCCCGCGTGCGGGCGTGGAGGGCCCGCATCGCCCCCTCGACGTCCTCGGTCGTCGGCGCTTCGCTCGTCGCGACGACGAGCGCTTCTCGCGCAACCTCGGCGCCCTCGAGCTCAGGCGAGAAGCGAAAGACGTCAGGACGGCTCGCGACGCAGCGACCACAGCCGATGCAGCGACCCCGATCGAGCGACAGCACCGCGCCATCCTCGCCGATCGCCGACGTCGGACACCGTGCCGCGACCTCGGCCAGCGTCGGCCCTGGCCGTGCTCGACCGGCCGTGAGCTGCTCGCGGGGCGTCTGGAGCGTCACGGTGGCCCGGAAGTGCGCACCGTAGTCATCACGTCGAGCTGGGTACCGGGTCGTGAGCACGCCCTCTCGAAGCCATCGTGTGACCCACGGCATCAGCCAGCCACCCCCGCCATGCTCGCGTCGAAACTCGCTTCGATGAAGACGAAGTCTGTGAGGATGTCCCCCTGGAACGCGCTCGAGAACAGCGCGAAGTTGTGGAAGGACGCTGTCCGCACGATCGCCTCGCTGAGGCGCCCACCGTTGACCTCGACGAGGTAGACCAACGCTCCTTGGGGAGCCTCGACGATCGCGGCACCCTGACCGTCGGGCACGTCGACCCCGACCCGCCACGGCCCCGAGGCGTCGCGCAGCGCGCTGAGGCCGTCGAGCACGAGGCTGATCGAACCGCGAACCTCGTCGATACGCACCTGCTGACGTGCGAGCGCATCCCCCGCCTGACGAACAGCGACCGCAGGCGCTGCGACGAGGCGGTAACCCCCGTAGGCGAGTTGGACGCGTGCGTCAGCGGCGATGCCCGACCCACGTCCGACCGGTCCGACCGGCTGGTGCTTCGCCACGGCCTCCGGTGGCAGCGCCCCAGTGCCACGCAGCCGATCGAGGAACGACGGCGTCAGCATCAAGCGCTCGAGGTCGCTCTCAAGGCGAGCAGCGAGGTCGCTCAGCTCCCGCCGAGCCTCAGCGAGATCGAGCTGAGGCGGCCCAGCGACCCCTCCGAGGGCCACGACACCCCGGCCGAAACGGTGGCCGCACAGGGACGCGATCAGGCGCAGCACACGCTCGCGGTACCACGCGAGCCGTGCGTAGGCGACCGCCTGACCCGCACCCTCGCTGAGGCGGATCATCGAGTCGAGGTGGTGGGCGATGCGCTCGAGCTCTGCGTGGACGAGGCGCAGCAGAGCGCCTCGGGGAGGAACCTCCACGCCTGCGAGCGACTCGAGCGCGCTCGCGTACGCCGTCGCGTGGGCGACTGACAGGGTCCCCTCGTAGCGTTCGGCGAGCCAGAGGCCGTCCTCGAGGTCCTGACCCCGAAACTGCGCAGCCACTCCTCGGTGCTTGTGGTAGGGCCGCACGCGCAGGCGTGGTATGTCCTCCCCGTCAGTCTCGACGAGGTACTCCACCGACTCAAAGACACCTGAACGCACAGGGCCGTAGGGGATCGTAAAGACGCCCTCCCCAACCACCTGGCCGCTGAGCGCACGCGTCGCAGGCACGAGGCGCTCGTTGGGCGCAGCGTCGATTGGGAAACGCACCCCGAGGTCCCCCTCTTGCCCCCCCACGGGAAACACCAGCGGATCGAGGCGGGGGTGGCCGATCGGCACGACCCCGGTCAGGTCGTGGAGCGCCCGCTCGTACCAGAGTGCTCCTGGCACCGTCGGCGTGAGCGCAGGGTACTTCGGACTGCGCCGGTCCACCACACCCTCGATGCGCCTGAGCGTGGCGCCGCCGAGGACGAGCGCGACGACGCCGACGGCGCTGCCGCGAGGTACCCCGAAGACGCCGACGAAGGTGCCGCCGTCGGCGAGCGCTGTGTGCACGGCTTCGGCGAGCTCCTCGGTGGTGACGGGCTCTTCGGTGACGAGTCGGAGCGTGTTCATGCGTGGACCTCGAGTTGGTTCGCTGCCGCTGCGACAACGTGGAGGAGCGGCGCTGGCGGGTGGATACCGAGCACGACCAGGGCGGCGAGCCCGATCCCCATCGAGGCCGCCATCCACCAGCTGACCTCACTGCGCTCCATCGATCGCGCGCGAGGACCAAGCATCGTCGCGGTCACGTGGTACGCAAGGCCCGCAGAGGCGAGGGTCACGAGGGCGACCAGCACGATGACGACGACGTCTGCTGGGTCTTGGAGCCCCCCCCAGACGATCAGGAACTCGGATCGAAACAGCCCCCCCGGCGGCATCGCGGCGAGCCCGAGGACCGCAGCGACGAGCAACGGGCCTGAGACCGGCAGCGCTCCGATCGCGCCGCGAACCCTCGCGATGTCCTTCGTCTTGAACTTGCGAAGCACCGTGCCGGCCCCAAAGAAGGCGGTCCCCTTGGCCGCCGCGTGGGCTAGCACGTGAAGCAGGACTCCGGCGAGCGCGATGGGAGCTCCAAAGCCGGTACCGATCGCGATGATGCCCATGTGCTCCACGCTCGAGTAGGCAAACAACCGCTTCAAGTCGCGCTGCACGCCGAGCACGAGCGCAGCGAGCAGCAGCGACAGCAACCCAAAGGTGATCATGACGACGCGGGGGAACGTAGGGCCAACAGCACGCTCGGTCACCTCGAAGAAGCGGAGGATCGCGTAGAAGCTCACGGCGAGCAGCGCACCAGACAGCAAGGCAGACACGGGGCTC
>SIRY01000174.1 GCA_004366215.1 Actinomycetota bacterium
CTCGACGACGCGCTCGTGCTCGGCGGCGAGCTCATGGCACTCCTCGTCGCGAAGCGGTGCACGACGGTCTTCGTGACCTTCCTCGATGAGCTCTCCACGTTCGACTCGAGCGTCGTGAGCATGGTGAGTGAGGTGGTGCCGCAACGGCCGCTCGAGCGGACCTTCAAGGTGGTGCGTCGCCCAGCCGACGGGCTCGCCTTCGCCCTCGCCCTCGCTGAGCACCACGGCCTTACGTACCGCCAACTCCGGGAGCGACTCGCGCGATGAGGGTCGGACTCCTTGGACCCGAGGACGAGCGCAGCATGGCGCTCAGCTACAGTCCGCGCGACGGCTTCGTCGTGACCGGACCAGAGCGGCTCGCCGTCAGCGAGGACACGGCCCGCGACCTCGGCCTCGATGAGATCGTGGCCGCGATGGCCGCAGGTGACGCGCTCATCGAGCAGGTTGCGCGTATCGTGGTACGCTCGCCCCTTCGCGACGAGGCGCTCATCGCCTACCGTGATGAGGTGCTCGCTGACTGCTTGGAGCACCCCGGACTCATTCGCGACCTCTACGAGACGGCGGTCGCTGCGATCATCGAGGCTCGACGGGTGGTGAGCCCGTTCGGGCTCTCCTCTGCGTCGAGCGTGCTGCGCAGCGCCCGTGACGCGCTCGGCGTCTACCGCAGACACCTCGAGCGGCTCCGACGCATCGCCGATGACGGTGGCGCGATCGTGCGTTCTCGAGGACTCCGGTGCCTGCTCGAGGAGCTTGGTCGACAGCTCGACGAGGGTTTCTTCCTCGCCGTCGACGAGCACCTGCGCGAGCTGGCCTTCGAGCGAGGCGTGCTCGTGTCAGCAAAGCTCGGCCCGGGTAACCACGGAGCCTCCTACGTGCTCCGTCGCCCTGAGCGCCCTCGTCGGCACCTGCGCGAGGTCGTCAGCCGCCGAGGTCGCGCGACCCTGCACTTCGACGTCGACGCCCGCGACGAGGCGGGGGCGCGCATGCTCGATGAGCTCGTGGATCGAGCCGTGGCGCCGGTCGCAGCAGCGCTAGCGGCTGCGCGGGACCACGTCGCCGACTTCCTGCGGGCGCTCGCGCTCGAGGCGGGGTTCTTCGTCGGGTGCGTCAACCTCGCATCGGCGCTCGCGAGCCGAGGACGCACGACCTCAGTGCCACAGCTCGCGCCGCCGAGCGCCAACGTCTGGGCGTACGAGGGCCTCTACGACGTTGCACTCGCCCTGCGCAGCGAGGGACCGATCGTCGGCAACGACGGTGACGCGACGGGCCGCAACCTCGTCGTGATCACCGGAGCCAACTCCGGCGGCAAGACGACGCTGGCGCGAGCGATGGGCCAGGCGTTCCTCCTCGCGCAAGCCGGCTCGGTGGTCGGGGCGACCTTCGTCACGCTCAGCCCGCGGTCGGGATTGTTCACCCACTTCCTCCGCGAGGAGGAGGCCGGCTACGGCAGCGGCAAGTTCGAGGAGGAACTCGAACGGATGGACGCGATCGTGCGCGCGCTCGAGCCAGGGGCGCTCGTGTGCCTCAACGAGTCGTTCTCCTCGACGAACGAGCGCGAGGGCTCCGAGGTCGCCTGCCAGGTGATCGACGCCTTCATCGAGAGCGACGTCCGCGTCATCTTCGTGACGCACCACTACCGTGCGGCGCACGAGCTGCGACGCCGCCACGAGACCGTCGGCCTGTTCCTGCGTGCTGACCCCGAGCCCGACGGCACTCGGACCTACGTCATCCGCGAGGGAGTTCCCTTGCCGACGAGCCACGCCGTCGACCTGCTCGACCGGGTGCGCGCGGGGCCGGGCGACGGTCGCGGCGCGCCTCGAGGGCGCGTCGGCGAGCACGAGGAAGGAGGTGAGCCCCACCGTGACGAGCGTGTCGTCTGAGTCACTGCAGCCTCACGTGGCGCCCCCAGAGCCGTCGGTGCGCACGCAGGCCGACGCGGTGCTCGAGGGGTCAACGCGGGTGTTCCTGGTTCGACATGGTCGTACGGCGCTCAACGCGGCCGGACGCCTCCGGGGCCGGCTCGACCCTCCCCTCGACAGCGCCGGCGAGGAGGAAGCTCGTCGGCTCGGCGCGCTGCTCGCGCGTGAGTCGCCCCGCATCGTCGTCGCGAGCCCGCTCCGTCGCGCCCTCGACACCGCTCGCGCGATCGCAGCCGACTGCCGCTGCGAGCTCAAGGTCGAGGAGCGCTTCGTCGACCGCGACTACGGGGTCGCAGCCGGCTTGACGCTCGAGGAGGCGTTGGCGGCCTGGGGCTCGCTCGAGCACGTACCGGGCGTCGAGCCACACGCGCGCGTCGTCGAGCGCGCGCTCGAGGGGCTCGCCGAGCTCGCGAGCCACCTCGACGGCGCCGCGGGCGTGATCGTCGCGCACGACGCTGTCAATCGAGCGCTCCTGTGGCACCTCGCCCCGACCCGCTGGCCGAGCGAGGCCGCAGTGCCGCAGCGCACCGGCTGCTACAACGTGCTCGTCGACGACCACGGAGCCTGGCGCGTCGACGACGTCGACGTGGTGCCGGGCGACTCATGAAGGATCGGTGCGCTCGGGTCGAAAGGTCTGCTCGATCAGGTCCACGGCCCAGCTCGCCGTCGTCGGCTCGCCCGGCACGAGGCGGAAGGTCCGCTCGCCGCTCTCGCTCCGCTCGGCTTGGAGGAAGACGGCTCGAGCGCCTGTCGCAGCTCTGAGACGATCGACGAGCTCGCGGAAGTGGGTCACGACGACGCTGCGCACGCCCGCACCCGCGAAGGCGAGCAAGACCTCTGCAGCGATCGCGGACCCCTCACGCTCGTTCGTCGACGAGAGCGACTCGTTGAGCAGGACGAGACCGCCCGGTTGGACGGCCTCAGCGATCGCTCGGAGCCGCCGAAGCTCCTCGTCGAGCTTTCCGCCCCGTCGTTCCTCATCCTCCGCCCGCGCAAAGTGGCTAAAGATGCCGGTTGGCAGCGCAGCGCGGAACGACGCGGCAGCGACGGGCATGCCGGCTCGCGCCATGAGGTGGGCGAGGCCGAGCGCTCGCAGGAACGTCGACTTGCCGCCCTGGTTCGCGCCGGTGATGACGATCCAGGACGCGTCGTCGGCGTCGAGGTCGTTCGTCACGACGGGTAGGTCGCTGCGCAGCGCGAGGCACGGATCGTAGAGGCCTCGGGCACGCAGGTCAGGAGCGTGCGAAGCGCAGGGCACTGCGACGCACACCGGCAGCCCGCGAGCGGTGAGGAGGTCGTGGAGGTTGAGACAGCCCCGGTAGAAGGCGAGCTCCTGGCGTAGGCGGCTGAAGAAGTGGTCGAGGTGGTCCGCCGACTGGGCGAGGGCGTTCGCGGCGAGGTTCAAGATGCGGCTGCGCAAGCCAGCGAGGGCGATGAGCCCCGCGTCGTCGTCGCGGTCGACGACGCGGCTCACCGAGGGCTCGCGCAGCCCTCGGCGGCGGACGAGACGCCCTCGTTCCCGCGGTCGACGCAGGACGTAGTCGACGCCCTCGTTGGCGGTTCCAAGCCGAGCGCTCGCGACCACGCCGTCGCGAAAGG
>SIRY01000175.1 GCA_004366215.1 Actinomycetota bacterium
CGCGCCCACCCGCTCGCGCGAGCGCTCGCGCGAGCACCTCGAGTGGCTGGAGCGAGACGCCACCCTGACCAAGCACGTCGTAGGTCTCCTCGAGCAGCACGACCTCCTCGCGCCCAAGCTCGCCGCGCGCGAGCACGCGCACCCAGTGGCCGACTCGCCACGCGGGCCGCGGTCGTCCAGACGGGTCGCGCCCGGCGACGAGGGCTGCCCAGTACTCGCGCTGATCAGCCCGACCGAGGAGGAGCCCAGCGTCGACGTTCGCGAGGACCCACGCCTCACGCTCGAGCGCGAGCGAGAGCACTCTCCCGAGCATCTCGCCCGTGAGGCCACTCGCCGGCAGTGGCAGCGCGCTCAGTCGGTGCTCGCTCAGACGTGCCAGCGCAGCGACGAGCCCCGCGACGGACGTTCCGGCCTCAAGGAGCCCTGCGCTCGGGAGCGACCCGCTCGGAACGAGCGCTGACCTAGCTCCCTCTGGGACCACCCCCGGCTCGCACACGGTCGTGCCTGCGAGCCGCGCGGCATCAAGCTGATCGATTACGATCCCGAGCTCGCCCGCGATCCGCGCCACCCAGTAGGCGCCACACAGACCATCGAGTTGGACCAGCAGGTCCTCGCGCACCTAACACACCCCCTCGTAGAGAGCGACCTCCCAGGTGGTCACGGCTTGCTGGAACGCGTCGAGCTCCCACGCTCGGGTCGTCTCGTAGTAGTCGCAGAAGTCGTCGCCGAGCTGCTTGCGTAGCTCGTCGTCGGCGCGGAACGCCTGCAGTGCTTCCTCGAGAGAACGCGGCAGCAACGGTGAGGCGAGCTCGTAAGCGTCACCTACGATCGGCGGCGGGGGGCACTCGCCGCGCTCGAGGCCCGTGACGATCGCGGCAACCAACCCTGCGAGCACGAGGTACGGATTTGCGTCGGCACCGGGCCGGCGGCACTCGAGCCGGCACTGCTGAGGGTCGGTCGCGCGAATGACGCGGACTGCCGTCGAGCGGTTGTCAAAACCCCACGTGGCGTTGATCGGCGCGAAGAAGCCGGGGACGAGGCGCTTGTAGGAGTTCACCGTCGGATTGAGTAGGGCGCTGAGGGCCGGCAAGTGACCGAGCACTCCCCCGAGGGCGCTCCGCAAGGCAGCGGGAAGCTCATCGCTCGTCGGTGCGAGTGCGAACACGTTCTCGTCCTCGCGCCACAGCGACAGGTGCACGTGACCGCTCGACCCCTCTTCGCCCGAAGCAACCTTGGCCATGAACGTCGCCCGCAAGCCCAAGGTCGCCGCGAGATCACGAACCGCAAAGCGCAAGAGCGCCGCCTCGTCAGCTGCGCGAACTCCCTGGCGGGGCGCGACGTTGAGCTCGAGGAGTCCTGGTCCGGCCTCAGTGTGGATCGCACTCAGCTCGATGCCGAGCTCCCCAAGGGCTTCCCAGAGCCGGTCACCGAGATCTGAGAGTCGGCCAACCTGCTCGAGCGAGTACGATAGGCCGTTCGTCGCCCACGAGCCATCGGTCGCGCGAACGCGGATCGCGTATTCGAATGCGCTCATGGCCTCGTAGCCGCGACCGGCGAGCTGCTCGAGCGACCGCTCAGCCGTCTCACGGCTGGCAAGTTCACACGGCGTGCCATCGCCCCACGTCGCTCGAGACAGGCAGATCCAGGTGCCAGGGCGCCACTCGAGTGGGCGCAGCGTCGCCTCGACGGGCCACAGCCGAAGGTCGCGCGCTCCAGCGTGAATCCCGATCGTGCGGAACGTGTCGATCGGCACGTCCAACGGGTCCAGCGCAAGGACGAGGTCGGTCATCGGTAGGCCACGTGCGCACGCACGCTCGAAGCTGCGCGCACTCATGAGCTTGCCTCTCAGCGCACCGTGCACATCGCAGATCGCCAGCAGGACCTGCTCCATCGCTCGTTCGGAGCTCACCGCTGGCCCCCGGCGAGCTCCGCGAGCACTCGGGCCTCCACGTCGTCGATCGCCTCACGAAGCCGCTCGACCATGAGCGCACGCTCCTCAGCGGTAGCGACGAACGCCGGAGCGAGCAGCGTCTGGTCGGAGGCCATGCCGTCGGCGTTCGGGTGGCTCGAGGTCACGAGGAGCCCATGCTCGAGGCACACATCGTCGACGAGCGTGGCCACGTCAAGCTCCCGAGGGAGCAGCGAGTGGCCGTCGCGTGGATCCACGAGCTCGACGCCGACGAGCAGCCCTCGACCTCGAACCTCGCCGACGATCGCACAGTCGGTGAGGGCACCCGCGACGGCGTCGACGAACTCAGAGCCGAGGGCGCGCACGCGCTCGACGAGCCCCTCGCGCTCGAGGACGTCGAGCACCGCGAGCCCCACGGTGGCAGAGAGAGGTTGTCCGTCCCAGGTGTGACCGAGGTCGAAGTAGCCGGAGCCGTCGAGGATCGGCGCGACGACGCGATCGGTGGCGACCACCGCTGAGATCGGCATGTAGCCCCCTCCGAGGCCTTTGCCGAGCGTCACGATGTCGGGTTCGAAGGGAGGCGTCTCGGCGGCGAGCCAGGCGCCGCAGCGACCAAGCCCCGTGACGACCTCGTCGAAGATGACGAGGAAGCCGTAGCGCTCGCGCCGCTCAGCAAGGCCCTCGAGGAAGCGAGTCGGAGGGCTGTAGCCCGGCAGCGCGGCAGCGGAGACGGGTTCCATCATGAACGCAGCGATCCGCTCGCCTCCGAGCTCAGCGATGGCCGCGTCGAGCGCATCGAGAGACGCCTGACCACTGGGATCGAGACGTCGCAGCGCCGGCGGCACGTGACGGTGCGCCGCGAGGTACGGACCGAACGGATGGTGCAGCGATCGTGGGCGCCCGGTGAGAGCGAGGGTGCCCATCGTCGAGCCGTGGTAGGCCTGCGCCTGGCTGACGACGACCCGTCAGTAAACCTTCTGGTGACACCATGGGGGTCGGGGGCAAAGCCGCCTCAGGGCAGGGCCTCCGACCATTCCGCGGCCTGGCGCCACACCAAGGGGCGCTTGGCGGCGCCCAGGTCGATGCGGTAGTGGATGACGAACCCGTCGGCTCCCAGCACCACGTGGTCGATCAACCGGCGCAACAACGCCTTCTGTTCCGGGACCGAGGCCTGGAGAAACAGGGGCCACCAATCGGCGCGGGTCTCCAGGAACCGGGCGAACGCGGCGACCTGACGACCGGCCTCGGCCTCGGCCGCCTCGAGTTCCGCCAGCTCCTCCCGCAGGCGTGCCTGGCGGGCTTCCGCGTCGCGCAGCTTTTCGGCCAAGGTGGCTTCGCTGTACAGGCTGGCCTCCGGATGCGCGAAATGCCGCTCCAGCCGTTGCAGCCACGCGGCGCGGACACGCTCGACCTCTTCGAGTCGCCGGCGGACCTCCTGCGCGCGCAGCCGCTGGTGGAAGAGGGCCTCCTCGGCCAGGCGCGTCGCTCGGGCGACCAGATCGTGACGGTCGATGTCCGCCATGGTCGTCCGCAGGGCCGCGAGCAAGGCGGTTTCGACTTTCCGCCGCGAGTACGTGCCCTGTCCGGCGCAGGCGGTGGGGCCCTTCGTGCGGCGGTTGTAACAGGCGTAGATCTCGCGGTAGGGCAGGCGGGTGCCGTCAGCGCGGACTTTGCGTGATCCGTACGCGCCGTAGATGGGGCCGCCGCAGGTGGCGCACCGGGCGAGGCCGCTGAACAAGTAGCGGCTGCTTTCGGCCCGGCTGTGCGCGGCATTGGGCACGCGGTTGTAGCTGCGCAGCCGCTCTAC
>SIRY01000176.1 GCA_004366215.1 Actinomycetota bacterium
GCGAGCGATCGACGCGCGTCGGTCGTCCGACTGCGATCGCACCAGGGATGGCCTCGACCCTGCGAAGGAGGTCGTCGTTACGACCACAGAGGACGACCGGGGTGACCTCCGAGGAGCTCGCGAGTGACCGAGCTGTCTCAACGAGCTTGCCGACCCCCCAAGCACCTCCCACAATGAGGGCGAGCGTCGCCTGGTCGGGTAGGCCGAGCTCGCGTCGAGCTCGAGCTCGATCCCCGACGGCGTGAAAGCGGGGGTCGACGAAAGGTCCTACCCGCCGCACTGGTCCGCGGAGGTGTCCACGGCGCTTCGCCTGCACGGCTGCTGAGTCCGACACGGCGAGGTGGACGTCGATCGCCGGATGGACCCACATCGGGTGCACGGAGAAGTCGGTGAGGAAGGTCGCGAGGACCCGCTGGCGAACCGCAGGATGGCCCCGCACACGCAACTCTCCGAGGAGCTGAGCCGGGAACGGGTGCGTCGCGATGATGAGGTCTGGATCGTAGCTCTCGATCCACCGCGTGAGCTGCTCGGAGAAGAAGCGTCGAAACAGCCGGCGCGCTACGTGCGTGAGGGCGGGGACGTGTGACCACAGCTCGAATTCGAGGCGGTATGCCCAGGGGGCGCGCTCGACCTCGACGCGAAAGACCGTCTCGATCATGGAGCCGAGCCGCGGAGACGCGTCGAGGAAGTCGACGATGTGGGTGTGGACCTCGTGAGCAGCGAGCCGATCTGCGATCGCCCTCGCGGCTCCGTCGTGTCCTCCTCCGAGCCGCGCGGACACGATCAGGACGCGAGGGTGTGACATCGTGGCTATTGTACCCAACCCCCGTACACTCGAGGGCGGTGGCAGTCGCGCTCGCTCTGATCGCAGCAGTTGCCTTCGCCGGTGCGACGACCCTGCAGGTGGAGGCGAGCCAGGCGGCTCCGCGTACGGTTGGCCTGCGGCTCCGGCTCTTTGCGCACCTGCTCGCCGACCGTCGCTTCAACTTCGGCGCGGTTCTCGACGTCGTCGGCGGCCTCGCGCAGTTCTTCGCTCTCAAAGTTGGTGCGGTTGAGCTCGTCATGCCGCTCATCTCGAGCGGCCTCGTGGTCGCGATCGTCTGGCACCACCGCAGGCTCGGGCTCGTCTTGACGTGGCGGGACCGGCTCGCGCTGGTGGCCGTCGTCGGCGCGCTCGCCGACATCTTGGCGCTCGCGCCGACTGGGCGTGATCGGCCCGGTCCCTTCGTTGCCCAGCTCGCGGTGGCAGCGCTCGGAGCCTTCGGCGCGATGGGGTCGCTCACGGTGTGGCGCCGGGCGCTCCTTCGTCGCTCGTGGCTCGTCGCTACGGTGGCAGGTGCGCTCCTCGGCGTGGTCGCGCTCCTCGAGCGAACGGTCGGCATCCTCTGGAGCGGGACCGGCGTTCGCGGGGTGCTCATGAGCTGGCAGCTGTGGGCACTCGTAGTGATCGGCATCGGGGCTCTCGTCGTCGTCCAGTCAGCGTTTGGCGTCGGCCGTATGCTGAGCGTCGCCCCGATCGTGGGTGTGGTCGAGCCCATCGTAGGCAGCGCGCTCGCGGTGCTCGTCGAGGGACTCGGCCCCCGCATCGGCGCGGGCCGTGCGGCGCTCCTCGGCGCCGCGCTCGTCGTCGAAGCGGTCTCAATCGTCGTGCTCGCCCGCGGCGCTGAGCCGCGAAAGGAGGTTCGATGACGTCCTGTGGGGTTGTTGCGCTCCACGGCCAGCCGGGTTCGGGCCGGTGCTTCGAGCAGCTCCGCGGCCTGCTTGGCCCCTCGGTCGTCGTCGACACCCCAGATCGTCCTGGCTGGGGGGCGAGCGAGCACGACGCCACCGATCTGCTCGAGCAGGCAGCGTGGGTCGTGCGTCGACTTCACGGCCCGAGCGTCGTCGTAGGGTACTCGCTCGGGGCCGCGGTTGCCGTCCT
Organism: Actinomycetota bacterium; assembly: GCA_004366215.1. GTDB lineage: Bacteria > Actinomycetota > Acidimicrobiia > Acidimicrobiales > Acidimicrobiaceae > Acidimicrobium. Next base: position 1,922 of record SIRY01000176.1, read on the forward strand.
CGCGGCGGCAGCCTCGGCGGAGGTGGCCGGGCTCGTGCTCGTCGCTCCCGCTGTTACCCGCAGGGCAGTTCTCGCCGTCGACCACGTGCTCGGGTGGTGGGGTGTGGGCCACGTCGCCGGCGGCGTCCTCGCGGCACTGGCGGAGCGTTCGTTGCGACAGGTGTGGTCGATGTCGACCGGACGTGCCTTTCACCTCGAGCAGCGCTCGCTCTTGGCCCACGTCGAGGCCGTCGAGGAGGCGCTTGGCGCGCTGTCGGTGCCGGTCGTCGTCGTGGCTGGACTTCGCGATCGTGTCGTGCCCCCACACAGTGTGCTTGACGCCCTCGCTCGGCTCCCGAGCGCGAGCCTCGTGACGGTACCCGATGGGCACGACGTGATCCAGCGGCACCCAGGGGTCGTCGCCGACGCGATCCGCCAGCTCGTGCACCGTTGTCGCCGAGGCGACGTTGTGTATACGAACGGACGGTAGCAACGTGGCTGACCGGTACAATTGGTACGGATGACCGGAGCGGGGGGCGAGGGTCGTCAGGTGCGGGGGGCACCCGGAGCGGCCGAAGGGGCCGGAGGAGCCAGGTGTCGTGGAGTCAGTGAAGCTGGCGACGTGGGATGCCGAGTCGTGGCGCGCTCAGGCGCGCTGTCGAGATGTCGATCCCGCTCTCTTTTTCCCTGTCGGTGTGACAGGCGATGCGGAGGTGCAGATTCGCCAGGCGAAGCGAGTCTGTCGCGAGTGTGCGGTACGCCTCGAGTGCCTCGAGTTCGCGCTGCGAACGAACCAGGAGTACGGCATTTGGGGTGGCAAGGACGAGGAGGAGCGTCGCATCATTCGCCGCATTCGGCGTGCTCAGCGCCGGGCGGTGGCGCAGCTAGCGTAGCGCTCTGCGGTCGCGTCGCAGCCTAAGGCGCGCGGCGCTGGAGCGTCGCGAGGCGGCGACCGCCGACGAGGACCGCACCTTCGTTGGCGTAGAGCCGCAGCTCATCCGAGCGCGCGACACCGGCGAGGACGATGCCGGCGTGGCGCGCTGTGGCCGCAGCGCGGGCGCTCGGTGCGCCGTAGGCGACGATGGATCGTGCGCGGAAGGACGCGGCCTTGACGACGAGGTCGGTGCCGACTCGGCCTGAGAGCATCACGTCGGCACCGTCAAGGTCGATGTGGTCGAGCACGCATCGGCCGACTGCCTTGTCGAGCGCGTTGTGTCGGCCGACGTCTTCGCCCCAGGCGAGCAGGGTACCCCGACGGGCGAGGACGGCGCTGTGGGACGCCCTCGTCAGGCGGAATCGCTGGTCGATGCCTTCGAGCATCTCCTGGAGCGCGAACAGCTCGCTCAGCTCGACGGTTGCGGTCGGCCGAGCAGCGACGCGCAGACGGGCATCGAGCTCCTCGGTCCCACACCATCCGCAGGAGCTGGTTCGCAGCGCCGGACTCTCGAGGGGCCTCGTGACCCGACGCAGGACCACCGTCGCCTGACGGTAGGCCGCCTGCGAGGCTCGAGGCGGCGGGCAGAGCGAGACGCCGACGAGGTCCTCAGGATGCGCACTGAGCTCTGTGACGACGAGGCCGACGGCGAGTGCCACGTCTTCCCCCGGCGTGCGGAGCGTCGTCGTGAGCACAGAGGGCTCGCTCGAGGGTGTCGCGACCGCGACGGTGAGCGGCTCCTCGGCGATGAGGTGCTCTGCTCGCAGGCTCGTCGAGCCGTCCTTGAGGACGTGGGTGACGAGGGAGCGGGGTGTCGCGGCCTGAGCGGCGGGTCGTTGCGTACCGCGGGTCCCCTCGAGCGTTCCCACGGTGCCATGCTAGCCCCAGGGACACGGGTAGCCTTGTGACGGTGGTTCAGCTTGAGTTCTTCGTTGATCCGGTGTGTCCCTGGACGTGGCTCACTGCGAGGTGGCTCGAGCAGGTCGAGGCTGGCTTCGGGGTCTCGGTACGGCTCTCGTTCGTGTCGCTCCTCGAGCTCAACGGTGATGATCCTGCCAATCCTTGGCGCGACGTTCTCTGGGCGGGTCGCCGAGTTCAGCGTGTCATGGCTGCGCTGCGCGCCAACGGTCGGGACGCACTCGTCGCGCCGTTCTACCGAGCCGTGGGCGAGGCGATGTTTCGCG
>SIRY01000177.1 GCA_004366215.1 Actinomycetota bacterium
CAGACGGAGATCGGTCAGGTCACAAGCGTCCTCGCGGAGCTACGCAAGGTGGAGCTCGTGCGGCGCGCCGACGACGTGACCGGCCCTTACGACATCATCGCGCTCCTCGATGGCGAGACGTTGGAGGACATCGGTCGTCACGTCGTCGAGGGAATCCAGGTCATCCCGGGCGTCACCCGCACCCTGACGTGCCCGATCGGCCACCTACGGCTCGATGCGTACCCGTCGCTCAGAACTCCAGCAGGGTCTCAGCCGCCACGCGAGTGAGCCTGCCGTGGCGCACGACTTCGCCGCTGCGCATCGTGAGGGTCGCTCGTGTCGCGACGAGCTCTGCGCTGACGACGCCTCGACCAACGCCGAGCACGATCCGCGAGCGGTGCGACGCCCCGCGCACCACCGCGACCTCGAGGGCCACCGCGCCGGTTGGCAGCGTGCAGTAGACCGCCAGCACCGCGCGGGGTCCCTGGACCGTCGTGAGGAAGCCGACCTCGACGGCCCGTGGCCGAATCGCGTAGCCCGTGGCGGCCGCGCACTGCGAGGTCGCGGTGGTAGCCACCCAGCTCGCGCCACTAAGGTGCGCTGCCGCCGCACGGCCATCAGGACCGAAGCTCACGAGCGGGAGTGCCGCGATGTCGAGGCCTGGCGGTTGGAGGACGACCTCGCGCCGCGCGACGGCCTCCGTGCGCGAGAGCGCCACGAGCTGCAGAGGAATCGCGACCGCTGCGACGACGAGGAACGCTGCCGAGGAGCCGATCACGATCCGGCGCCTGCGACGCATCCGACGCCGGCTCCACCGCCCAAGCTCGTCGTCTACCACCAGGCCCGAACCAAACTCGGCCACAGTCCTAGGCTAGCGAGCCTGTGTTGGAGGCTTCCTGCATGACCCCTCGTCAACGAGCGCGCGGCCTGCGCCGCGTGCGCGGTCCGCGGCTGCTCGTGCTCCTCGCCATCGTGCTCCTCGTCCGCGGGGTCGTGACCTTCGTCGCCCCCCCGACGCGCGTCGTGCTCTGGCACCGCTCACCGCTCGAGGTTGCCGCGCTCCCGCACCTCAGCGTCCCCGCGAGCCCGGAGAGCGCGGTCATCGTGCCACAGCTCGGGCAGGCGTCGCTCAACGCCTCGCCGGTCCAACGCGTGGTCCCTATCGCGAGCCTCGCCAAGCTGATGACCGCGCTCCTCGTCGTCGATGCGCACCCCCTACGAGGCTCTGAGGCTGGCCCGCTCGTCGAGGTCAGGCAAGCAGACGTCACGCAGACCGCAATCGACGTCTCTCAGGATCAGTCGACCGTGCCGCTCTTCGTCGGAGAACGACTCAGCGAGCGCCAGCTCCTCGAGGCCCTCCTCGTCCGTTCTGCCAACAACGTGGCCTCCATGCTCGCCTCGTGGGTCAGTGGGAGCCAAGCAGCGTTCGTCTCGCGGATGAACGTGCAGGCCCGTGCGATGGGGCTGCGCTCGACCCACTTCGCTGACGCCAGCGGCTTCGACCCGCAGACGGTCTCGACGGCGCACGACGTCGCTCTCCTCGCCGCTGCGGTCCTTCGCAACCCCGTCCTCCGGGTCATCGTCGATGAGCACGACGTCACGCTGCCGCGAGTCGGCACGCTCGTGAACTACGTGCCGAGCATCGGGGTCGGGGCGGTGGTCGGCGTCAAGTCCGGGTTCACGGTCTGGTCAGGTGGCTGTGCGGCGATTGCCGTGCGGTCGCGCACGGACGCAGGTCCCCTCACCGCCATCGGCGTCTCGCTCGGCGTGCAGGGTTACGAGTCGCTTCCACGAGCCGTTGCGACCGCGACCGCCATCGCGCGAGCTGCTCTTGCACACCTCCACCCGACCACGCTCCTGCGCCCCGCACAACCAGTCGGGGCGGTCCTGCTGCCGTGGCTCTCCCACCCGATCCTCGTTCGCGCCTCGCGCGGCGTCTGGGCGCTCATCGCCCCCGGTCAGCGCGTCACGCTCCAACTCTCCGTCAATCTCGCTCAGCGCCGAGGTGAGGTGGTCGTGCGTGCGGGCCACCTGCGCGTCAGTGTTCCCACCGAGACGCTGCCTCCGCTGCCGTCGCCGAGCGTGTCGTGGCTACTCGCCCACGACCTCACCCTCTAGCACGCCTCGAGCGGCTCGCCTGCTCATCCCACCAGCCCTGACTCGCGGTCGGCCCTCGCTCGGCCCCGCGGACGCGCCGAGCGAGCGTCGCCCTCGAGCGGCTCAGGCGATTCGCACCGCGTCGCCACCCGACCACGGTCGTCTCGCCACGTCGTAGCTCGAGCTGCACCGCACGACGCTTGACCCACGACCGTGACCTAGCAGTCTCGAGAGCAACCTCCGTAGCTCGACCCCTCCAACCCGGCAGGCTTCGACCCCCCACGCTGAGCGCCCTGAGGGTGCCCACCCCGCCACGGCCCGAGAGCACGCAAGGCCCACCGCCGAGCTGACCGATGTGGGCCCGGTGGGACTCGAACCCACGACCAAGGGATTATGAGTCCCCTGCTCTGACCACTGAGCTACGGGCCCCAACGAGCGCTCCGGGGGAGAGACTCGAACTCTCAACCGCACGGTTAACAGCCGCGTGCTCTGCCAATTGAGCTACCCCGGAATGAGCCTCTCAGTCTAGGGTGCCTGCTCGCCCACCCATCCGTCGGGGTACCGGCCGTGACGCCTCGACGAGCCAGCCAAAGGAGGTTCGGGTCAGCAGCAGGTCGTCAAAGGCGGTGAGCATCACGATCGCTGGCCGAGCCAGCACCCAGACGACGAGGCCGCCGAGCACGAGACCAGCCAGGACGTCACCGGGGTAGTGGACGCCGACGTAGACCCGCCCGAAGGCGAGGAGCAGCCCACAGACCACTCCAAGCCACGCGACCAGCCGGTCGCGCGTGAGCACGAGCCCCACGATCACTGCCCCAGCGACGGTCGCGTGCCCACTGGGGAACGAGTAGCCGCCGGAGCGGGCGAGCAAGACCTCGACGTGGTGCAGCGTCACGTAGGGACGTCGCTCCCCCACGAGCGGCTTGAGCACGAAGTGAGCAAGGACCCAGGCGACGACCGTCCCAGCCCCAGCCCAGAGCACGACCGCCACAGCCCGAGGGGCGTCTCGCCTGCTCCGGGCTCGCCACCAGGCGCCGAGCAGGAGGAGAGCGAGCACACCAACCCCAACGAAGTGCGCGTAGCTCGCCATCGCCGCGTGCAGCCACGGCGTCGCACGCGCAAAGTGGTTGACGTCGAGGTAGCCGACGTCGTTGAGGTGCTCGAGTTCACCCACCTGTGCTCCGGTCCTCCCCGTGGGGCGGATCCTAGCGCAGCGAGCCTCTCTGTCCGGGCCGCTGCTCGGCGGTCCTTCAGCGTGGTCGCCACGCGAACGCTGCTCGCGAAGCCCGCGTGCCCACCGCGGAGGCCTTGGCTCGGCTACGGCGAGTCACGCTCGAGCGTGCGCCCCCTCGACCGTCCTCCTCGAGGGTGCTCCGACGCGGAGCATGGTGGCTGTACCACGCCCCGCAGCCAACGTCTCTGACGAGGCCGCGCCGCGCGCGAGACGTTCGTGCCAGCAGGCGCGCACGACCCCCAAGGGCCTCCCTCGTGCTCCTCTCGTTCGCGAGACCTCCCTAGCTCTCGAGAACTCGACGCAGGACCGGACCAGCCTCGCCTCGCCGTAGCCGCGTGATCGCGCGCGCCTCAATCTGTCGAATTCGCTCGCGCGCGATGCCAAAGTGAGCAGCGGCGTCTTCGAGCGTGTGAGGCTCGTGGCCCCCCAACCCGAAGCGGTACGCAAGGACCTCCCGTTCGCGCTCGTCGAGGTGCTCGAGCGCCGCAGCGATGATGGTCCGAAGGTCATCGTGCTCGATGGTCTGCTCGATCGGCTCGGCGTCGCGATCCGCCACGAGATCGGCGTAGGTGGTCTCGGCGTCCTCGCCGATGCGCTGGTCGAGCGAGAGGGCCGCGCGAGCGTAGCCGAGCAGCTCTCGCACCCGCAGCTCGTCGAGGCCGCTGGCTGCAGCGAGCTCGCGTGCCCGTGGCTCACGGCCCAAGCGCTGCTCGAGCTCGCGGCGTGCGCGTTCGACGCGGGCGAGGTCGCTGCGTACGCCACGCGGCAGGACGACCTCGCCTCGCGACCTCGCGACCGCCTGAGCGATGGCTTGACGAATCCACCAGGTTGCGTAGGTCGAGAAGCGAAACCCTCGCCGCCCATCGTAGAGATCGACAGCTCGCAAGAGCCCGATCGTGCCCTCCTGGACGAGGTCCTCGAAGGAACAGCCAGATCCCTGAAATCGGCGAGCCACGCTGACGACGAGCCCAATGTTGCCTTCGACGAAGCGAGAGCGCACGCGGGCCACGAGCTCATCGACTTCCTCGCTACGCTCCTCGAGCTCACCTGCGTCGTGCAGGAAGTTCGACAGCACGAGCTCATCGCTCGGCAGGAGTCGGCCGCGCGGTCGTTCGTCGAGGAGGCGGCGCACCTCCTCGAGGCGGTCCTGGTCGATGCGAGCCTCCGTCACGGGGAGGATCCCTCGGTGCTGACGCTCCGTGCCTCGACGAGGTACTGCAGGAGTGCCCCCGCCGTCTCGAGGTCTCCCATCTGGTCGCGAAGGGAGTGAAGCTGCTGCATTCGTTCGAGCCATCGAGCGTGGCGCAGCCCACGCTCGTGGGGTGCGAGCGACGCGAGCTCAGTGGCTTCGCGTCGCAGCTCGACCTCAGCCTCTCGTACGACGAGCACGAGCACGGCCTCGTCGACTGCGCCGTCGAGTCCGCTCGCCGCGATGCGGTGGTAGAGCTCACGGACGTCGCCGTCGAGGCCGTCGAGGACGTCAGCGAGTGGCGCGGTACCCCTCGCGTGGAGCGCCTCAGCGAGCTCGCGGTAGAGCGGATCTCGAAAGAGTGCCGGCACGACGACGTCGCGAACGCTCGGATCAGCAGCGAGGCACGCGAGCGCAGCCGCGGCCGGCCGATCCAGAGTTGGGTCGTCGAGCCGCACGGCTGGTCGCGCTCGGCCACCCCGAGGCAGGCGGGCAGCGAGGTCGCTCTCGCGAAACCCTGTTCGCTCAGCGACGATCGCGAGGTACTCAGAGCGCACGAGCGGTTCGCGAACGCTGCCGAGCAGCGAGAGGGCCTCGCCCGCCGCCCGGGCCCGGCCCTCTGGGGTTCGAAGCTCGGCTCGCGAGAGCGTGCGCTCGAGACGAAACCGCAGCAGCGGCGTCGCATCCTCGATCGCGCGTCGGACGAGCTCCGCGTCGGCGCGCACCGCATCAGCTGGATCGAGTCCAGCGGGCAGGAGCCCGACCAGCACGTCGAGGTCCACGACGTGCGCCGACAAACCGACCTGCTCTGCAGCACGCCGTCCGGCCTCGTCGCCGTCGAAGAGGACGACGACCCGCTGGACGTAGCGTCGGAGCAGTCGCAGGTGATCGTCGGTCAGGGCGGTGCCGCACGTGGCGACGGCCGCGATGCCCGCCGCGTCGAGCCCGATGACGTCGGTGTAGCCCTCGCACACGACCGCGCAACCTTCCTTCAGGAAGACGTGGCGAGCTCGGTCGAGGTTGTAGAGCACGCTGCGCTTGTGGTAGTAGGGCGTGTCCGGCGTGTTGCGGTACTTGGCAACGCCCTCGCTGCTTGGCACGAGCGTGCGCCCACCAAAGCCGATCGTCCGGCCCGAGGGGTCGCGAATCGGGAAGATGATCCTGCCCGCCATCGGATCGTAGAGCGACCCGTCGTGTCCGCGGGCCCGGATCCCAACTTCGATCGCGACCGCCGCCGTCCCTCCGAGCTCGCGCAGGGTCGCGCTCCGGCCTCGCGGCGCCCAACCGAGGCCGAACCGACGCCACTGCGCCTCATCGATACCGCGCTCGCGGAGGTAGTCGCGCGCCTGCTCGGCCTCAGGATGCTCGAGCGCCGCCGCGTACCAGCGAGCCTGTGCATCGAGCAGCGCGAACGCCTCTCGCGAGCCCGCCCGAGCGTCGTCCGCGGCCTCGTAGTGCAGCTGGATGCCTGCGCGAGCCGCAAGCCGCTCCACGGCTTCGGTGAACTCGAGGCGCTCGAGTTCACGAACGAAGGTGATCGCGTCCCCTCGCGCATGGCAGCCAAAGCAGTAGTACACCCCGAGCTCGGGGTTCACCGTGAACGACGGCGTCCGCTCCTCGTGGAACGGACACAGACCAACCCACCGTCGTCCGACTCGTCGGAGCGCGACCGACTCAGACACGACCGCGACGAGGTCGGTAGCCTCCCGCACCCGGCGAATGTCTGCGTCCGCGATCGCCACGAACTCAGGCTACGCCGTCTCTGACACATCCTTCGCACGCAGCAGCGCGTGTGCCACCGCCAGACGCGCGATCGGCACACGAAATGGCGACGCACTGACGTAGTCCACCCCGGCGCCCACGAAGTGTCGAATCGAGGCTGGATCGCCACCGTGCTCGCCGCACACGCCGACCTTGAGTCCCGGGCGGATTCGTCGACCCGCTTCGGTCGCGAGGCGAACGAGCGTGACGACCGCTTTGCCATCGACCGTCTTGAACGGGTTGGACTCAAGGAGCCCGTTGGCGAGGTACGTCGGCATGAGGGTGCCCTCGACGTCGTCTCGGGAGAAGCCGAACGTCATCTGCGTCAGATCGTTGGTGCCGAACGAGAAGAACTCGGCAACCTCGGCGAGCTCGTCAGCGACCAGTGCTGCCCGCGGAGTCTCGATCATCGTCCCAACACGCACCTCGACGCGCGCGGTGCTCTGCTCGAGCGCCTCTCGCACCCACTGGAGTGCGTGCCAGAGCTCGGCGCGGCTCACAGTCAGCGGAATCATGACCTCGACGATCGGCTCGCCGCCCGCGTCAGCGACGTCGTGCGCTGCAGCGAGCAGCGCTCTGACCTGCATGGTGTACAACCCAGGCTTCAGCACACCGAGGCGTACTCCCCGAACGCCGAGCATCGGATTCTGCTCGTGCCATTGGCGCGCTGCGAGGAGAAGTCGGTGCTCCTCGTCGCTCAACGTACCCGCGGCGTCACCGCGCTCGAGGCTGACGAGGTCGGGCAGGAACTCGTGCAGCGGGGGGTCGAGCAGGCGCACGGTGACCGGGAAGCCGCTCATCGCCTCGAGGATGCCCCGGAAGTCGTCCCGCTGCGCAGCGAACAGCGCGGCGAGCGCCTCCTCCTCTTCCTCGGGGCTCGTCGCGAGGATCATGCGTCGCACGATCGGGAGGCGGTCGGGTTCGAGGAACATGTGCTCAGTGCGGCAGAGCCCGATGCCCCGAGCGCCAAAGCGCCGTGCCCGCTGAGCGTCGAGGGCGGTGTCAGCGTTGGCTCTGACGCTCACGCGCCCAAGGGCGATCTCGTCCGCCCAGCCGAGCACGGTGTCGAACTCTCCTGGGGGCTCTGAGGCCGTCAAGGGTACCTGCCCCAAGACGACGACGCCGGTAGCACCGTCGATGGAGATCCAGTCGCCCTCGTGCACCACCGTGTCGCCGACCCGGAAGCCTCGCTCGTCGATCTCGATCGTCGATGCGCCGACGACGGCCGGCTTGCCCCAGCCCCGAGCGACGACCGCCGCGTGAGACACGAGTCCGCCACGCGTCGTCAAGATGCCCTGCGCCGCGAGCATGCCACGGACGTCCTCAGGGCTTGTCTCCTTGCGCACGAGGATGACCTCCTCACCACGACCGGCCGCAGCGACTGCGCGCTCGGCGTCGAGGTAGACACGACCGACCGCCGCTCCAGGAGAGGCGCCGAGCCCTCTTGCGAGCACCGCGACGTCCGACGTCGCAAACTGGGGGTGGAGGACCTGGTCGAGGTGCTCGGGGGTGATCCGTGCCACCGCTTCCTCTTTAGTGAGGGCGATCGCCGGGTCTTGGGTCATCTGCACGGCCATGCGGAGCGCCGCTCGACCGGTGCGCTTGCCGACTCGCGTCTGGAGGAGCCAGAGCTTGCCCTGCTCGATCGTGAACTCAACGTCGCACATGTCGCGGTAGTGACGCTCGAGCCGAGCAAAGACGTCGAGGAGCTCGCGAAACGCTTCAGGAAACTGAGCCTCGAGCGCGCTGAGGGGCTCGGTGATGCGGATGCCAGCGACGACGTCCTCGCCTTGAGCGTTCACGAGGAAATCCCCGTAGATTCCTTGGTCTCCCGTCGCGGGGTCACGCGTGAAGCCGACGCCGGTTCCAGAGCGATCGTCCCGATTGCCAAAGACCATCGCCTGAACGTTCACCGCCGTGCCAAGGTCATCGGGAATCCCCTCACGCTCGCGGTAGGCACGTGCCCGTTCCCCGTTCCACGAGCGAAACACAGCCTCGACGGCGCCGCGCAGCTGGGCTCGCGGATCCTGAGGAAACGTCGCCCATAGCTCGACGATGAGCTCCCGGTAGCTCGCAACGAGCGCACGCAGCTCGTCTGCTGGGAGCTCACCGTCGTTCTCGACGCCGTGGCGCACCTTCGCGTCCTGGAGGCCTCTCTCGAACGGCTCTGGATCGAGACCGAGGACGATGCGCGCGTACATCGCCATGAAACGTCGGTACGAGTCGTACGCAAAGCGCTCGTCGTGCGTCTGGCGCGCCAACCCCTCAACCGATCGGTCGTTGAGGCCGAGGTTCAGCACCGTGTCCATCATGCCGGGCATAGAGAACTGAGCGCCCGAACGAACGGACACGAGCAGCGGATCCTCAGGATCTCCGAGCCGACGACCCATACGCCGCTCTAAGCCCGCGACGGCCTCGTCGAGCTCGTGATCGAGCCCAGCCGGCCACCCTTCGCGCAGGTAGACCCGACACGCTTCCGTCGTGATGGTGAAGCCCGGCGGGACCGGCAGACCCAACACGCTCGTCATCTCCGCGAGGTTTGCGCCTTTTCCGCCAAGGAGCGCTTTGAGATCCTTTGGCGCCCTGGGATGCGCATGGTCGAAGGCATAGATCAGCGACACGCACGACCCTCCACAACTTGCCGCTACCTTGCGGTGCGGCTCGGTCACGACGACCTCACGCTGGGCTCCGTTGCCCGCGAGGCCTCAGCAGTCTAGCGTTGATGAAACGTTAATGCCCGTGCACGCGCACGCGGTGCTGCCTCGAGCCGCTCGGCGATCTTCGTCGCGACGTCGCTGATGGCGACCCGTTCCTGCTGGAGCGTGTCGCGGTCACGGATGGTCACCGCGGCGTCGTCGAGCGACTCGAAGTCGACGGTGACGCACCACGGCGTCCCGATCTCGTCCTGGCGCCGGTAGCGCCTGCCGATCGACTGTGTCTCGTCGTAGTCAACGTCGACGATCGTCGCGAGCTCGTCGAAGACACGCCGAGCAAGCGACGTGAGCTCTGGCTTGCGAGCGAGCGGTAGGACAGCGGCCGTGTAGGGGGCGAGCCGCGGTGAGAGCCGCAGGACCGTACGCTGCTCACCGTTTACTTCGTCGACGTCGAAGGCCGCGAGGAGGAACGCCATGGCCGCACGCGTGACCCCGCCAGCTGGCTCGATGGTGTAGGGGTAGAAGCGTTCGTTGGTCTCTGGATCGAGGAACGACAAGTCCTCGCGAGCGGCGCGGGCGTGCGCCCGTAGGTCGAAGTCGGTTCGGTTCGCGATGCCCTCGAGCTCACCGTAGCCCCAGGGGAAGCGAAACTCGATGTCGACCGTTCGAGAGGCGTAGTGCGACAGCTCGTCGCGATCATGCTCTCGCAGTCGCAGCCAGGCTCCCGTCAGTCCGAGCGCATCGTACCAGCGCATGCGCTCCTCAATCCAGAAGTCGTGCGCTTTGTCAGCCGCATCGGGGTGGACGAAGAACTCCATCTCCATCTGTTCGAACTCGCGGGTTCGAAACACGAAGTTGCCAGGCGTGATCTCGTTGCGGAACGACTTGCCGATCTGCGCGATCCCAAAGGGGGGTCGAAGCCGCATCGCTCGCGCGACCCCCGCCGCGTCGACAAACATGCCCTGGGCAGTCTCCGGACGGAGGTAGGCCTCAGCACCCTCCCCCTCCACAGGACCAACCTGCGTCCGGAACATGAGGTTGAACGCTCGCACGGGAGTGAGGTCGCGAGACCCACACCGAGGGCAGACGCCGTCGATCTGGTCTGCCCGCCAACGTTCCTTGCACGACCGACAGTCGACGAGCGGGTCGGCGAAGTGTTCGAGGTGTCCTGAAGCCTCCCAGATCGCTCGCGGCGTGAGGATCGACGCCTCGAGCCCAACGACCTCAGGTCGTTCACGGACCATGAAGCGCCACCACTCGTCACGGATCTTGCGCAGGAGCAACACGCCGAGCGGACCAAAGTCGTAGGCGGAGCGAAAGCCGCCGTAGAGCTCCGCCGCCGGGAAGATGAACCCACGGCGCTTCGTCAACGCAACGACCGTCTCGAGTCGATCCTGCTCGGGCATGCCGCCAGTGTAGGACCGGGACGCCCTGCCCTCCTCGGTCAAGCCGCGCTAGCCCCGGCTCAGGACACCGCCGCGGAGGGCGCGACCGACCGCAGCCTCTCCGAGCTTGACGGCAAAGGCCTCGAAACGTCGCGAGGCCTCTCCCCGGACAGCCGCCATCCCCTCGCGCGTTCGGCCGGCGAGGACGAGGCGGCTCGCCGCAACCACGTCCTCACCGACCCACGTGCCGCCACACCGATCACAGCGCGCCTGCAGCGTCAGTGGATCCACCCGCGCAAGCCCGCTCGAGGCTCCACAGCGTTCACAGCGGTCGAGCGGAGGAGCGACGCCGCCAAGCTGCACAGCTCGAAGCACGAGGGCGCCAAAGAGCGCTGGATCAGGAGCCTCAAGTACGAGCCCGAGGCCCCTCGTCAGCAGCGTGAAGAGGCCACCATCGGCCACGTTCTCCGTCGCGAGTCCCTCGACGAGGTCGAGCAGCTCGTAGATCCAACCTACGACGTGCGGCTCGAGGCTCTCCTGCACGGCGAGGTTGCCTGCGACGAGTTGGGCCTGCGCGATGCCGTCGAGGCTACGACCTCGCCACAGCTCCGCGTCGAGCACCACCGACGGCTGGAGGAGGCCTCGGAGCCGACTGCGAGGCCCGAGCACCCCTCGAGCGACCGCCCGGAGCTTGCCGTGGTGCTCGCTCAGCAGCGCCACGAGCCGATCTCGCTCGCCGAGCGGCCAAGCGCGCAGCACGACGACGCGGTCTCGGTAGCGCCCGCTCACGAGGCCTCGCGTCGAAATCGACGTCGACGGCCGCCGATGATGAGCAGGGCGACGAAGATGACAGCGACGACGACGAGGCCGCCAATCCCCGCAGCCCCACCGCCGATGGCGGCGAGGCCGAGCACTACCATCGTGACGACCACGAGCGCGAGCAGCGCCCAGCCGATACCACGTGTCAGGCGTTCTCGATCCGCCACTGCCGCACACCTCCAAAGCGCCGATCCCGCCCCTGGTACTCGACGATGGCTCGATAGAGGTGCTCGCGGCGTACATCGGGCCACAGCGTGTCGAGGAACACCAGCTCGGCGTAGGCGATCTGCCAGAGGTCCGGGTCTGGCATGTCGGGGTGGTAGAGCCTCGACTGGAGTGCCGCCTCGTCGATAGCTCGCGGCGCCAGCCCATCGCGGATGAGGGCTCGCACGGCGTCGACGATCTCTGCCCGGCCGCCGTAGTTGAACGCCATCGTGAGCGTGAGTCGGTCGTTCTTCGCCGTCAGCTCGGTCGCGAGGTCCATCTCGCGCAGCACCGAAGGCGGGACGCGTCGACTCCGGCGGCCAAGGAAGCGGACTCGCACGCCGCGCTCGTTGAGCTCATCGCGCCGGCGCCGCAGCAGGTCGCGGTTGAAGTTCATGAGGAATCTCACCTCATCAGCGGGTCGACGCCAGTTCTCCGTCGAGAAGGCGTAGACCGTCAGCCAACGAACCCCGACCTCGAGGGCTCCCTCGACGACGTCGAAGAGCGCCTGCTCGCCCGCTGCGTGCCCGTGCGTCCGAGGCAGGCCGTAGCGCTGTGCCCATCGGCCGTTGCCGTCCATGACGAAGGCGACGTGGCGTGGAACGCGCGTGCGGTCGATCCTGCTCAGCACCTCGTCGACGCCGTCGAGCTCACCCACGGCGTAGGTGCGCCTCCAGATGCTGGTGCATCCCGCGACCGAGCGCATCCATCCACAGCTCGCTGACGAGCTCGTCTCCTCGGAGTCGAAACTGCCGCTGCGTGGAGTCGACGCGTTTGGCGCTCGGGGTGGTTCCAACGAGGAGGGAGGTCAACGAGATCGTCAGGCCGTCGACGCCTTCGTCGACCGATCCCTCGAGCACCTCGACGATGCCGGTCGGTTGCGCGACGACGAGCTCGACACGACCCTTCGCCACAAAGCGGAGGTAGCCCACCTCGGTGTGCAGGGGACTCCCGTCTGGTCCGGTGGTGTGCTGCTCCATACGCAAGAATGGTCGGCCGTGGCTCTCAAACCGGAGTACCTCACGGTAGCTGAACTCCGCAACTTCGGGGTAGCTACCTAACCCACTCCCGGTCCACGTACCTTCGAGCATGTCGCGTAGCGCCATGGTCCCTCCCGCACCGCTGGCGACAGCCTAGACAGGTCCCGTGAGGCACCTTGCGAGCACGCCCAGGAGCTCTTAGACCCCGAGGTCGTCGAGCATCCGCGGCGAGCGACGCCAGTCGCGGGCCACCTTGACGCGCAAGACCAGTGGCGGTACCGTCGGGAGTCGACGCTGCGCCCGCCGCCGAACGTCAGCGAGGATCCGGCCGCGGCTACCGATGACGATCGGTCGCTGGCTCGGGCGCTCGACGTAGATGACGACCTCCACGCCCTCCTCACTCCACGACTCCACCGTGCAGGCGAGCGACTCGGGGAGCTCATCGCGGAGGTGGTGGAGGAGCTCTTCGCGGACGACCTCGGCAACCCAGGTCGCGCGCGGTACGTCCACGACCAAGTCCGACTCGTAGAGCGGCGGCCCGGGAGGCATGTGATCAGCGAGGTAGCTGCGAAGCTCTGCGACCCCCTCGCCCCGGTGCGCAGAGGTCGCAAAGTAGGCAGCCAGTGGAATGGCTGCGAGCTGTGCTAGAACCTCGACGACGCGAGCGCGCGGGACGAGGTCGCAGCGCGTGACGACGGCGACATCGTCCGGTCGCAGCCGTCGCGCGAGATCTCGCTCTCTCAGCCCGCATCCCCGCGCAGCATCGACGGCGAGCAGGGCGAGATCCGCACCTTGCCACTCGTCCTCGCACCAGCGCTGGCACCGGCGAGCAAGCTCGTCGTGCCCCAAGCTCTGCCCAGGGGTATCGACGAGGACGAGTTGCGTTCGACCAACCTGCGTGACGACTCGCACTGCACGCCTCGTCGTATTCGGGTGTCGCGACACGATGGTCGCGCGCTCGCCAGCCACGGCGTTGATGAGCGCAGACTTGCCCACGTTCGTGCGTCCGACCACGACGCAGAAGCCAGCTCGCTCGACCTCTTCACTCACCACGGTGGTCCTTACCGACTCGCTCGACGAGCACCGACGCCACGCGGTGGCGCGCGACTTGCCGCACTTGGAGTCGAACTCCGTCGACGTGGACCTCCTCCCCGACTCGCGGCAGGTGACCAAGCAGACCCATAATGAGCCCTCCGACCGAGTCCCAGGCGCCCTCGGGCAGCTCCTCGCCGATACGCTCCGACAGGTCATCGATGCTGACGGAGCCCCTCACCTCCCAGCGTCCGTCGCCGAGCGCCGTGACGCCCTCGCCTCCAGCGTCGTACTCATCGTTGATCTCGCCGACGAGCTCCTCGATGAGGTCCTCGAACGTCACGATGCCAGCGGTCGAGCCGTACTCGTCGACGACGACAGCGAGGTGGAACTTGCCGTCGCGCATCTCTCGCAGCAGATCTGCGACTGGCTTCGTCTCGGGAACGAAGTGAATCGGACGCATGTGCGCGCCGACTGGATCGCCACGGCGCCCTTGGTACTCGAGCGCGAGCAGGTCCTTGGCGAGGATGATTCCGACCACGTTGTCGATCGATCCCTCGTCGATGACGACCGCGATGGCTGCGGCGACAGAGGTCTGCGAGGAGACCGCGACCACATCTGGACGCGGGACCATGACTTCGCGCGCGATGGTGTCGCCGAAGGAGATGACGGAGTGGATCAGCGCGCGCTCATCGGTCTCGATGACGTCACCCTCTTCGGCGGCGTCGGCCATCGCGAGCAGCTCCTCTTCGCTCACCGACGCGCTCGGCGCGCGCCACGGGGTCAGCCACGTCGAGAGCTGTGCAACCGCGACCGCGAGCACGCGGATCGGCCAGACGCGAATGAGAGCTCCAACGACAGGCGCGAGTCGAAGTGCAGCTCCTTCGGGATGCACCGCCGCGACGTTCTTCGGGATAGCTTCGCCGAGCACGAAGATCACGAGGATCTCGACGATGGTCGCGACGACGACGCCGAGGGCGCCAAAAGCGTGATCGGCGACGACACCGACGAGCGTCGCCGCGATCAGCTGACACACCAGCGTGACGAGCAGAACGGTCGACAGGTAGGTTGAGGGGCGCTCGACGAGCGTTCGGAGGGTCCGAGCGCCGCGCCTCCCTTGCTCGACGAGCGCCTGCGCCTTGACGCGCGAGATGCGCGTGATGGACGTCTCTGCGGCAGAGAGCACCGCCGAGAAGCCTACGAGCACGACCACCGCTGCAAGTGCCCACCAGTCAGCGACGCTCACCGCAGCTTGGCCACCTCAAGCCCTTCTGCAGAGCACAGCTCGCGGTAGCGAGCAAGGAGCTCTGCCTCACGAGCTTCCATCTGCTCGGCGTCCTCGTCAGCCTCGTGATCGTAACCCCGAATGTGCAAGATGCCGTGGATCAGCAGGAGGGCAACCTCGTCACCAACCTCACCCCGGTGCTGACCCCCCCGATCACCGGCGTGCGAGGCCGCAGCGCGCGCAGCGACGGCGGGGCAGATCACGACGTCACCGAGGAGCGACGGACGAAGTTGCCCGTCCTCAGGTCGTCGTGGTGCCTCGAGAGCTCCCTGGTCAGGTTCGTCGATTGCGAACGACAGGACGTCGGTCGGTCCTTCTCGACCGCGGTAGCGGCTGTTGAGGTTCGCGATCGTCGCCTCGTCGACGAAAACGACCGAGAGCTCGACGAGCTCTGCGACGCCGAGCACCCTCAGCACCTCCGAGGCAAGCCGCGCTACTGCTGCCTCGTCGATGGCGACGTCTGCCTGCTCGTTCGCAACGACGGTCGTGGCCCCCCGCGGGATCGGGTCAGCGCTGCTCACCGAAGCTCCCGCCCTGTCGGCTCAGCCTCGTAGGCCTTGAGAATCGCTCGAACGACCGGATGCCGGACGACGTCCCGCTGGTCAAGTCGCACGATCGCGACGTCCGGGACGTCAGCGAGACGCTCGAGCGCGTCGAGCAAGCCCGACGGCGAGCCGACGAGGTCAACCTGTGTGACGTCGCCGGTCACGACGGCGCTCGAGCCGCAGCCGATGCGCGTGAGGAACATCTTCATCTGGCCCGGAGTCGTGTTCTGCGCCTCATCAAGGATGATGAAGCTCTGATTGAGCGTACGGCCTCGCATGAAAGCCAGCGGCGCAACCTCGATGAGTCCGCGCTCTAGCAGGCGCACCACCGAGTCCGCGTCGAGCAGGTCGTAGAGAGCGTCGTAGAGGGGGCGGAGGTACGGGTCCACCTTGGCAGCGAGGTCCCCAGGAAGGAACCCGAGCCGCTCGCCAGCCTCGACTGCGGGTCGAGTGAGCACGATACGTTGCACCCGCCGCTCTCTGAGCGCCACGAGTGCAGCCGCGACGGCG
>SIRY01000178.1 GCA_004366215.1 Actinomycetota bacterium
GTGGGCACGCCTTAGACGCCCGTCGGTAGCGTGCGACGAGCGTGCGATATCGAGTTGGCGATGGGCGTCAAAACGCGGCAGAACCGAACGTGTGTACGTGAAGCCGATAAGGCCCAAACCGGCGATGACCTGCGATTATGCTGGTCGCCGTCGCAGCCCCAACGGGATTCGAACCCGTGTCTCCACCTTGAGAGGGTGGTGTCCTAGGCCTCTAGACGATGGGGCCAGTGCGCTCGCAGCAGCTTAGCGCTCGGGGTTCACCAGAGCGGTCACTCTGGCTCCCCGAGCGCTGCCGCACGGTGCGACGTTCTCTGCCTAGGTCGTCGACTGCGTCGAGCTCTCGCCGTGCAGGCTCCGGTAGTACGAGCGCCAGATCGCGCGGTAGAGCGGCACGTACTCGGGGATCCGTCGCACGCCCGGGATGAAGGGCACGAGCGCGAAGCCGAGCGTGAGGACGACCATGATCGCCATCACCTCGACGTCGGCGTTCGCCGACGACGCCATCGGGTTGACCTGGTACCAGAATGTGTAGAGCCACAGCCACGACTGACCCGAGAAGTTGCCGGTCTCGTTGGTCATGCCCCACTGGGGCGTGCCGAGCAGGTGCCGCTGGGCCCCGAGGTCGGCGAAGTACTGGCCGTCCGCGAGGAACATGAGAGGCTTCGTGTAGTTCGTGCCGTAGAAGGCCGAGTGCGACTCGAGCGCAGCGTCGAGCCCGCCCGTCCGCGCGATCGAGAGCAGGTCTCCAAGCAGCGTCGGGAGCGGGCCGTAGGTGCCTGCCGGCAGCACGAGGCGATCGCCGACGACGCGCAGGTGCGTATCGGCCTTCGCGAACGCCGCGTTCCACACCGCTCGCTCGTGCGCCGTCGCCTGCTCGTAGGCGTTGAGCGCGCTACGGAGCCCAGGCGTCGTCGACGCAGCCATCGAGAGCGGGCTCAGCACGAAGTCCTGCGCTGCGTTGATGGGCTGCGTGACGCCCGCCAGCTCCTGTAGGGAGATCGGGCCGAGGTGCTGGACGAAGCCCGTACCGTGGTTGTAGGGCGGACCGTACGTCGCGGTCTCGGACGTGCCCGCAAGCTCTGTGGCCGCCGTCTGCACGAAGTCGACGGGGTCAGCGTTCGACCACTGGCGGATCGTCACCGCCGGATCGTCGGGCGAGCCGAACACGACCGCGAGTCCGAGGGTGAGCAGTGCGACCACCACGAAGGCGATCGTCGCCTCCTTGAGAATGTCGTAGGGACGCACCCTCCCACGCCACGGCCGCGCCTCGTGCCCCTTCTGGACCGCCCCGATGGGCGGCACGACGCCCCGGTAGCGCACGAGGAGCACGTGGACGCCGACGACGACGACGACGAGGAGCGGTAGGAGCAGGATGTGCCACATGAACATCTGGCCAAAGTTCATGACGTTGAAGAACGCACCGATCCCCGTCGCGTTCATGGCGTCTTTGGCCTGCGTCGAGATCCACTGGGAGTCGAAGTTCTGCTGGCTGAGGTAGCCCGTGAACGCCGCCCCGATGGAGAGGAGGAACGCGAGCACGCCAGTGATCCAGGTCATGGCCCGCTTGCCCCGCCAGGCGGCCATGAAGAACTTGCCCCAGAGGTGGACCACCATGAAGAAGAAGAAGAGTTCCACGCTCCAGAGGTGCAAGGAGTTGACGAAGTGACCTGCCGTACTCGTGTGCCACCAGTCTGGCCCCTCGAGCGCGAGGATCGCTCCTGAGATCGCCACGACGATGAGCGCTGAGAGCGTGAGTACCCCAAAGACGTAGATCCAGCTCGCCACGTAGATCGGCTGGGTGTCCGGCAAGAGCTTCTCCGGAGGTAGCTTGCCTGTGAGGGCCCGCCGGAGCCTCGCGGTCCACTCGCGCTCGAGGCGCTCAGGAGCGACCGCATCGTCGTCGACCAGGGGCTCACCTGTCTTCATGACCGCCTCCTACCGTGCGATGGGAAGGGAACGAGGATCGCGAGGACGAAGACGAGAACCATCAAGCCGATGATCACCGCGTTGGCAACGGTGATCTGGATGACACCCCACTGGATGTAGTGCTGACGACCGTTGAGGTCGACGAGCGCCGCTAGCAGGACTGGGATCACCACCCCACCTCCTCTGTACACGTGCTCCGTCGCCGAAGCACGACCATGATGGTACGCTCCGGCCCCGTCAGTCGCTAGGGACGGAAGTCCCCGACTCCTGGCAGCTTCGTCACACCGTCGCGGGGTCCGAGGGTCCCGTCGCAACGATGGCGTCGAGGCGTCGACGTGCGTCGATGTCCGACTGCAGCGTCACGAGCGCCTCGAGGACGACGTCATCGGCGACCGCGGCCCGCTCGAGGAGCCCGCGCAGTCGCGCGAGCGAGCTGAGCCCCTCGTGGGCCCGCGCTGGGCCGGCCAGCCACGCGCGAAGCCGCTCGATCGAGTCGGGCCCGATCGCCCCGTGGTCGGTGCCGCGGGCGAGGACAGCGAGGATGACGAGGTCATCGACGCGCCACCGGGGCACGTCGACCGGCGCGAAGCACGTCGTCCGCAGGAGCTCGGCGACGGCGTCGACGTCGCGCGGTGCAGCGTAGCGGTAGCCCTGGACCACAGAGCCACCGAGCCGGAGCCACAGGGCGACCTCTTCGTCGACCTCGACTCCCTCAGCCACGACGCTCACGCCGCCCGTCTCCTCGAGCGTGGCGAGCGCCGCGAGCACGGAGAAGGCGTGCGGGTCGCGACGAGCACTCTGGACGAAGCTCCGATCGACCTTGACCTCGTCCACGTGGAGCCGAGCGAGGGCCGAGAGCGATGAGGCGGCTGTACCAAAGTCGTCGAGCGACACGCTCACACCTCGTGCCTGGACCGCTGCGACGTGTGCGCGAGCGAGCTCGAGATCGTCGAGCGCCACGTCCTCGGTGATCTCCACGACGAGCGGTGTCCCAGGATCGACGAGCTCGTCGAGGTCGGCGAGGAAGACGTCGCTCAGGAAGTGCGACGGCGTGATGTTGATGGCGATCGGAACTCCGAGCACCTCAGCGTGACGCGTCGCAGTCGTCAACGCAGCGCGCCCGAGCGTGCGCGCGAGCTCGGGCGCACCCTGGAGTTCTTCGACCACGTCCTGTGTGACCACCTCTGACCAGCGCAGGAGCAGCTCGACGCCGGTGACCGTGCCACGTCGCGCGTCCACCTTGGGCTGGCACCAGAAGCGCGCAGCGCCGCTTGCGAGTGCGTCGACGAGCCCGTCGCGGACCCGTCGCCTACGGCGCACCCGACGCGAGACGTCACCGCCGTAGCGCAGCCACCGGTCGCGCCCGGCAGCCTTGGCCGCGTAGAGCGCCTCGTCGGCCGCGACGAGCAGCGCCGTCGTCGTCGATCCGTCCGCTGGGGCCACTGCCCAGCCCATCGAGCCGGTGATGCGCCAGGTGCTCCCGACGCTGCGAACCACCTGGCTGATGCGAGACGAGACCTGATCGAGTCGCAGACCG
>SIRY01000179.1 GCA_004366215.1 Actinomycetota bacterium
ACGACGCTGACGACGCGATCGCTGCCGGCGATGATCCCGATGAGGCCGAGGCCGACGACGTCATCGAGCGCCACGAGCGAGAGTGATCCCACCGGGAGGTTGGCCGCGACCGCCCCGACAACCGCGACGGAGGAGACTGCAAAGCCGGCCCCGAGCAGCAGCGCTGCCTCAGCACTACTCCCAGCAGCGAGCGCTACCGCGCTGCTCAGGATCAGTGCAGCGCCTTCTCCGACCACGAGGCGCCCCCACGCCCCCTGGTCGAGCCGGGGTCCCCCGCGCTGTGCGATCTCCCACCCGACGCTGGCGAAGATGACCGCCGCCGCTGCCTGCGTCACCTCAGGCGGCGCCGTCGTCGCGACGTGACTCACGCCAGCCGCCACGCCGAGTCCGAGCGCGACACCACTGAGTGGCACTCCAGCGCGCCGAAGGTAGGGACCCGTGGCGCTCACCGCGAGTACCGCGCCCGCGAGCAGCACGACGCGGAGCACATGGTACCCCATGGGGTATATACTCTCATACATCGCGTACGCGATCAAGCATGACCGATGCACAGCGTAATAACTCAGGGAGGTACCGTGATTCGCGAGATCGACATCCACCACTTCGCGGCGGCCCACCAAGACGGCGCCTTCGTCGTTGACGTGCGAGACCCGTGGGAGTACGAAGCTGGTCACGTTCCTGCAGCGAAGAACATCCCGCTGCCACACCTTGCACGCCGCATCCACGAGCTGCCTCGAGATCGCGAGATCCACGTGATCTGCGCCTCTGGGTCTCGCAGCTACGCAGCTGCGCAGCTTCTCGCCGGCCACGGCCTGCGCGTCTCAAGCGTGCGCGGCGGAACCCACGCGTGGATTCGTGCGGGCAAGCCGGTCGTGAACGGCAGCCGCGAGAACGTCGCGTAGCCTCAGCGCCCGCGCCCCTCGTGCGGCGGCTCGGGGCTCCGGGCCGCCTGCTCGGCACGCCGGCGAACGATCCCCTCGAGGTGGTACCACGCCACGACGGTCGCGAGCACCGAGAACGCGACGTAGAGGACGACGAGGGCCACGAGAAAGTGTTCGAGGACGTTCGCCCAGCTCGTGTAGCCCCGTGTCGCCTCAACCGCACTTGGAGCCGCCACCGCGCCGGCAGCGATGACCGAGAGCGTCACTCGGGGAGGGATGCGCACGGCTACCCCACCACCGCCAGGCCGAGCCGCACCGCGGCCGACTCGCTCGTGACGCAGTAGAGCGCATCGATCGGTCCGAGCGCCGAGAGGTCGTCCTCGAGCCGCTCCTGCTGCTCGGTCCCGTCCACGGCGACGACGACCCAGAGCATCGACGCGAGGAACGACTCCCGCAACAGGCGCAGCTGGTCCGCATCGACGAGCACAGCTACTCTCGTCGTGGAGCGGGCGAGGGCTCGTGCAACCTGATCAGCGGAGCTGCGAAGCCCCTGAGGCACCTCGCGCCGGCGTCGTGCGAGCACGAAACGGGCTGTGTCGGGAATGCCGAGGCGGTCGGCGATCGTGTCGAGCGCCGCGAGGGGATACGGCACGCGGGGCACGACGACCGCGATCACCCGCGACGCAGCCGGAGGCTGTGCTCGCTCGGCCTCGCCTCGCGCCACGTCGACCACCACGTCTTCGGGCCGGGCCGCAAGGTCGACGACGAGGCGCTCTGCGCGATCGTCGATCATGGCCGTCGCCGTGGCACCCACGCTGCTCGTCGACGACGTCCACGACGCAGGCGCGATCTTGGCGGACCGACGGACCTCGCCACCTCGGCCCACCACCTTGGTAGACGGCGTGCCGATCGGTGCGACGACGACGCTGGGCGCCTCGAGCCGTGCCGAGGCGTACACCGACGCGAGGGCTTCGACCTCGCTCGGCGCTGTGGCTTCGTCGGTCGGCTGTGCGAGCGCCGCGCTGAGCGCGCGAGCGAAGTCTTCTGGACGCTCCTGAGGTGGCACCTCGACGGTGACGACCACGTGCTGGCGACGACCGAACAGGCCCGGCTTCGTCACACGCTCTGCCGCGACGATGCGCAGGTTGGGTCCGACCGCTGCCCGTGCCGCGGCGACCGCTTCGTGGGCCGTCGCACCGCTAAAGCGTCGCTGGTTGCTCGACATGTCCAATCACCCCCATCTGTAGGATCTCGAGTGAGCTCGGGATTTCGGCCACGCTCAAGACGGGTAGCTCTGCAGGCGTTGCGGCCAACGCCGACCACAAGGCTCGTCGTATGAGCGGCATCGTGACGAGCACGACGTCCAGACCCTGCTGCTCAGCGAGCTCCTTGTGGGCCCGCACCTGCTCCCGGAGCGACCTCAGCTCGCCGAGGCCCACGCCGAGGCTCCGGCGACCCTCGACGGTGACCAGCGACTCCGCCAAGTGCAGCTCGAGCTCGGAGGCCAGGTAGACGACTGGCAGGCGCCCGTTGACCGCGAAGCGAGAGCCGATCGCTCCCCCGAGGGCCTCACGTACCGCTTCGAGCAGCGCGTCAGGCTCGTGGGTCGTCCTCGCCCGATCCACGAGCGCCTCGACGATCGCGGCGAGGTTGCGAACCGGTACCCGCTCAGCGAGGAGGTCGCGCAGGACTCGCTGCAGCTCCCCGAGCGGCACCTGTGATGACACCAGCTCGTCGACCACGACCGGCGCGACCGCACGGAGCGCGTCGAGCATCTCTTTGACCTGTTGGCGGGTGAGCAGGTCATCGGCGTGGCGCCGTACGACCTCTGCGAGGTGCGTGACGATCACCGACGACCGATCGACGACGGTCGCCCCGAGTACCTGCGCTTGGGTCTTCGCCTCAGGGGGAATCCATCGAGCGGCGAGGCCGAACACCGGGTCGAGAGTCGGCTCCCCTGGCAGGGAGTCGAGCCCCTCGCCCATCGCGAGAATCCGTCCTCGAGGAATGCGCCCCTGGGCCACGACCTGATCCTGCACCAGGATGCGGTACTGATCTGGACCGAGCTCGAGGGCGTCGTGCGTCCGAACGGGGGGCAGGAGGAACCCAAGCTCGCCCGCGAGCTTGCGTCTCAGGCCCCTCACCCGTGCGAGGAGGTCGCCTCCGCGAGCGGCGTCGAGGACGTCGAGGAGCTCGAACCCGAGCTGGAGCTCGAGGAGTTCGACGCCGACCACCTCGGCGACGGCTGTCTCGGGGGCCGAAGGCACCTCTTGGATCGGCTGGGCAGCCGTCGGCTCTGCGCCCGAGGCACGCTGGCGCGCCCGCCATCCAAGGAGCACGACGCTGAGGCCGACGAGCACGAAGGGTACGAACGGCAAGCCAGGGAGGAGCCCGAGGACCGCGATGACCGCCCCGGCGAGCTGCAGCGCGACGGGCTCGTTGAGAATCTGGCGAAGCAGGTCGAGGCCGAAGTCCGCGTCGTTCGCGCTCCGGGTCACCATGAGACCTGTCGAGATGGACAGGAGTAGGGCAGGTATCTGGCTCACCAGACCGTCACCCACTGAGAGGAGCGAGTAGGTGTCGATCGCTTGCGAGACCGAGAGGTGGTGCTGCACGACCCCTACGATGAAGCCGCCGACGAGGTTGACGACGGTGATCGCCGCCGCTGCGATCGCGTCGCCTTTGACGAACTTCGAGGCACCGTCCATGGCGCCGTAGAAGTCCGCCTCCTTAGCGATGCGTGCGCGCCGGGCTCGAGCCTCCGCTTCGCTGATGTGACCCGCGTTGAGATCAGCGTCGATGGCCATCTGCTTGCCGGGCATCGCATCCAAGGTGAAGCGCGCGCCGACCTCGGCGACACGTCCCGCGCCGTTGGTGATCACGACGAACTGAATGATGAACAAGATGGCGAACACGACGAGGCCGACGACGACTGAGCCACCGACGACGAAGTGGCCGAACGACTCGATGACCGCGCCGGCGTAGGCATTGAGCAAGACCAGGCGCGTCGCCGAGACGTTGAGCGCGAGGCGAAACATGGTGGCCACGAGCAGGACCGAGGGGAAGGCGGAGAAGTCCAACGGATCGCGCACCCGCAGGGTCAAACCTAAGATGACGAGTGCAAACGTCAGGTTGGCCGTGATGAGCACGTCGAGCAGCTGCGAGGGCATCGGCACGACGAGCATGATGACGATGACCGCGATGCCGATCGGCACCGCGAGCGCCATACGCCGGAGCCTACGCGAGTCCACGGACCTCCCCTCTTGCAGCCCTCGTCCAGAGGAACCTCTCGCGCGTCCGTGCACTTAGCGAGCTTCTCGGCTCGCTTGCGCCCCACCTTGAGCAGACGAGGGCTCAGCGAGCAAGCTCCAGGCCCGCGCCGCGAGGTCAAGCGGCACATCCTCAGGGTTGGTGACATGGCGCGTCTCTATGGAGCGAGCGAGCGAGGGCAGGCGGTAGACGAACGCCAGCAGCCGTGCGACCACGAGGAACAGCGACGCAGGGATCGGCTCGCCGACGCGCGTCGCGACGTAGATGACGCGCGCGAGCAGCGGGTCCTCGACGATTGGCACCCCTGCTGAGCGGGCACGCTCACGGATGGTCGCAGCGAGGTAGTCGCGACCGCGTGCCACGACGATCGGTGCCCGATCGCGCGCGTGGTCGTAGCGCAGCGCCACCGCGACGTGGCTGGGGTTCACGACGACCACGTCGGCGTTAGCGACGTCTCTGAGCATCGCGCGGCGTAGGAACTCGCGAGCGAGTCGGCGCCGCCGCGCCTTGGTCGTCGCGTCTCCCTCGTGCTCTCGAAGCTCATCGCGCAGCTCCTGGCGGGTCATGCGCAGTCGACGGCGCAGCGCTCGCCGCTGTCGAACGAGGTCGACGATGCCTAGCGCAACCCCGAGGGCTGCCACGGCTCGCAAGAATCGGAGCGCGGCACCAGCAGCCGCGCTGGCTGCGGCGAGCGGAGATGAGGCAGCCTGAGCGAGGGCCTGCAGGCTGCTCGCGACGACGACCGTCGCGAGCGCGAGGGCAGCAACGAGCTTGACCACGGATTTGGCGAGCTCGAGACCGGGCTGTGGCGAGACGATACGTCGCAGGTTCGCCGCAGGTGAGACGTTGCGCAGCGACGGGGCGAGCCGCCGTGGCACGAACCGGAGGCCTACCTGCGCCACGTTGACGACGACGACCATCGTGAACGCCGTGGCGACCACCGGCCCGATGAGCTCTGCGGCCACGATGCCCCCGCTCAGTGCCGCCCGACTCGCGTCCGCTGTGGTCGTCGTCCCCGCCGACCAGAGCGCGACTGCGAGCTCACCGACACGCCTGCTCGCAGCGTCGATCCACGCCGGCAACGCCACAGAAGCGCTCAGGAGCACGAGGAAGGCACTGAGGTCGCCTGAGCGAGCCACCATCCCCTCTCGACGTGCCCGCTCGAGTCGTCGGGGCGTTGGCTCCTCGGTCGCCTCGCCGCGCGCCACGACTAGGCCCCAAGATCCCGCTCCGCCGCGAGCACGAGTCGGATGCCAGCATCAAAGAGGTGCGGCACGACCGGCAGCGCGACGACCATCATGAGCAACGACAGCAAGATCTCCAGTGGGAAGAGCACGCCAAGAGGCTGCAGCTGCGGAGCCACCTTCGTGAGCACCGCAGCGACGATCTGAGCCACGAACATGACCGCGACGATCGGCGCAGCGACCTCGAGCCCCGCCGCGAACGTCAGCGTCACCGTCTCGACGACGAGACGCACCGACGGCGCCAAGGCGAGCGCCGCGCTCGGCACGAGGTAGAAGCCACGGAGCACGACGACGTCCGCTCCTGACACGAAGAAGAGGGTTGACCAGAGCATGCCGTAGAAGTCTCCGGTCACCGGTACCTCTCCGAACGCAAGCGGCGTGAGGGCAGGAGGCGTCGCAAAGCCGCCGAGGAGGCCGATGAAGCTCCCTGCCTGCGCGCCGATGCTGACGGCACCGAGCGCGACGAGACCGATGAGCGCGCCGGTGGCTGCGGCCCAGGCCAGCGACCAGATGAACGCCGGCGTCGTGTGCGGCAGTGCCACGGCCGTCGACGCGCCGGCCCACCCCATCGCGACAGCGAGCGCAAGCTGGACGATCCGCGGCACCGCCGCGAGCGCAAAGGGTGCGGCGACGACGAGGAACCCGAGCGCGTGCGCACTCGCGATGAGGAAGGCGATGAGCGCGGGAAGCTGGAGGCCAAGCTGCATCGACGTCTCCTAGAGCGTCTGGACGAGGTGCGGAATCTCGCTGTAGAGAGACACGGTCATCGAGGTGAGCTCTTGGATCATCCAGTGGCCGGTCAGCACGACGACGAGCGCGATCGCCGCGAGCTTTGGCACGAAGCTCAGCGTCGCCTCCTGGATCTGTGTGAGCGTCTGCACGAGCGCGACGAGGAGCCCCACGACGAGCGCGATCGCGAGGATCGGCCCTGCGACGAGCGTCGCAACCGCGAGGGCGCGCTCAGCGATCGACAAGACAGCGGCGTCGTTCATGGCAGACCTCCTTACCGCAGCGAGACGAGGAGTGCGTGAGCAACCAGCGTCCACCCGTCGACGAGGACGAAGAGCAGGAGCTTGAACGGCAGGGAGACGAGCGTAGGCGGCAGCATCATCATGCCCAAGCTCATGAGCACGCTCGAGACCACGAGGTCGATGACGATGAACGGTACGTAGATGACGAACCCCATGACGAAGGCGCTGTGGAGCTCTGAGAGGATGAACGCGGGAACGACGGCGTCGAGCGGCGCTGCCTGTGGCGAGACGCCGGCGTGGTGCGTCACGACGTCGAAGAGCGCGAGCTCCTGGGTCCGTGTGTGGCGAAGCATCCACAGCTTGATGGGTCCTTCGGCGCGTTCGAGGGCGACGACAGCCGAGATATTGCCGTGGAGGTAGGGCAGCAGGGCCTGGTGCTCAACGACGCCGAGCGTTGGCGCCATGACGAAGAGTGAGAGAAAGAGGGCGAGACCTGCGAGAACCTGATTCGGCGGCGTCGTCGTCAACCCGAGCGCGTTGCGAGTGATGGAGAGGACCACCACGATCTCGACGAAGCCGGTACACAGGACGAGCAGCGTAGGAACGAGCGACAGCACGGTGAGTGCGAGGATGATGACGACGCTGGCTGTCGGCGTGTTGGGCGAGTGAACCGTGAACGTCGCCGTTGGCAACGAGGTCTGAGCGGCGAGGAGCGCGTTGCTCACGCGATCTCCTCCGACGCCCCACGACCGAAGGTCCGGGCGAAGAGTGCGCGCACTCCCAGGCGCGCGTCCGATCCGAACGCCTCCAACACTGCGGCCTCCGGATCGGACGCCTGACGAAGGTCGAGTCGCTCGACGGTAGCTCCCTCCTCACCGACGACGGCGCCGAGATCGGCGAGGAGCCGCACTCCTCTGGGGCTGAGCGCGAGGAGGAAGCGGTGTCGCTCGACCTCGACGACGAGGAGCGATGCGCGAGCCCCGAGGCTCGAGCGGGCGACGACGCGCAGCCGTGCTGACTGCGTGGCAAGCGTCCCGACTCGACGGCGCACGAGTCGACCGGACCCCACGATGAGCAGGACTACGAGCGCGAGCGCGCCGCACGCCTCGACGACTGATCCCACCGGCTCTCACGCTCCTCGAGTCAGCTGGTCGACCTCGTCCGACGAGATGATCTCGAGGATCCGCACCCCGAACTCGTCGTCGACCACGACGACCTCGCCCTTGGCCACGAGCGTCCCGTTGACCAAGACGTCGACGGGAGCATTGGCGTGGCGGTCGAGCTCGATGACGTCGCCGCTCGTCAGAGCGAGCAGCGATCGCACCGGCATCCGCGCACGCCCGAGCTCCACGCTGAGCTCGAGCTCGACGTTGCGCAGGACTGCGAGGTTGGTCGAGACGCTCTCTGACGGTTCAGGCATGGCTACCTCCCTCCTCATCGACGATCACGGCTGCAACGCGAGACCCCGCTTGGCCTATCGCCGCTCGGTGCAAGACGGTGCGGTCGACGATGACCGCGAGTGGGCGCCCTTGACGATGCGCGAGCGGAACGACGTCGCCCGGCGCGAGCTCGAGGAGGGTCCGCGAGCTGATCGGGGTTGGGTCGAAGCGAACGCAGACCTCGACGACGACGTCGAGGAGCCGCGTCGCGAGCTGCTCCCTGAACGTGTCGCCGGCGCGCTCGACGGCGACGACAGCCCGCTGCGTGATGAGCTCCACCACTGGCCGCAGGAGCGAGTAGGGCAAGGCGAGCGCGATCGTGCTCGCAAGGTCGTCGCCGACCGCGAGTGCGACGTCGACGAGCAGGCACATCTCCCCCGGTGAGATGGCCTGCACGAACTCGAGCGACGTCTCGGCGCTCACGCGCTCGAGACGAACCTCAAGGATCGTGCCCACGCTGGAGGCGAGCTGCGCGAGCAGGTCCTCAAACACGCCGACGAGCAGCCCTTGCTCAAGCTCGGTGAGCGCTCGGGGGTCGAGCGGAGCCCCGTCGCCCCCGAGGCGCAGGTCGACGATCCGCAGCGCGGTCTGGGACTCGAGCCGTATGACGCCACGAGAACTGAGCGGGGGCAGGGCAAACGAGATGACGAGCGCTGGCCCCTCCTGGGCTGCGACGACCTGCTCCCATGGCCGCTGGTCCATCCGCTCGAGCTCGAGTCGAACGCTGCGGCGCAACGAGGCACCGATCAGCGTCGCGGCAGGACGGAGCGCGTTTTCGAGGACGAGCTCAAGACCGCGCAGCTCGACGCGGTCGAAGCTGTGCGGCAAGCGAAAGTCAACGCTGCGCACCTGGCGCTCGCGCGCCTCGCTCTCCCCACTCATGCCATGGGCATCGGAGCGCTCGTCGAGAACTTGAGCACGCGCCGCCCGACCGACACCGCAGGAACCGTCGCTCTCGGACAGCTCCCTCCTACTGGACG
>SIRY01000180.1 GCA_004366215.1 Actinomycetota bacterium
GCGGGCGTCGAGTGCGCCTCGAAAGATGCCAGGGAAGCAGAGGACGTTGTTGATCTGATTGGGGTAGTCGCTTCTCCCAGTAGCCACCACCGCGGCGATCCCGTCGAGCGCCTCGGGCTGCACCTCTGGCTCTGGATTGGCCAGTGCGAAGACGATCGCGTTGCTGGCCATCTGCCGGATGTCATCTGGTGTCACGACTCCTGGACCCGAGACGCCGATGAAGACGTCTGCACCCGCGAGCACTTCCCCGACCGATCCCATCTTGCGATCCGGATTGGTGTGCTCAGCGAGCCACGCCTTCTCCCCACCGAACTCCTCGCGCCCCTGGAAGATCACCCCCCGACGGTCAGCGACGAGGATGCGCCCCACGCCAGCGGTCGTCAGAATCTTCGCTGTGGCGACACCGGCCGCACCGGCACCCGCGATCACGACGGTCAGCTCCTCGAGCTTCTTGTCAACTACCTTGCACGCGTTGCGCAGAGCCGCGAGCACCACGACTGCGGTGCCGTGCTGATCGTCGTGAAAGACAGGGATGTCGAGGCGAGAGGCGAGCTGTGCTTCGACCTCGAAGCAGCGTGGGGCTGCGATGTCCTCGAGGTTGATGCCGCCAAAGGCCGGCTCAAGGGCGGCGATCGCCTCGATCAGCGCCTCCGTCGAGGCTGCAGCGATGGGCACGGGGAACGCGTCGATGCCGGCAAACTCCTTGAACAGCTGCGCCTTGCCTTCCATCACGGGCAGCGAGGCGTGCGGCCCGATCGCTCCGAGGCCAAGAACGGCAGTCCCGTCGGTCACGACTGCCACGCTGTTCGACTTGATCGTGTAGCGGTGGACGAGGCTCGGCCGCTGCGCGATCGCGAGCGAGACACGTGCGACGCCAGGCGTGTAGGCCATCGAGAGGTCGTCGCGATTCTGAATCGGTGCCTTGCCGCGCACCTCGATCTTGCCGCCGGCGTGGAGGCGGAACACGCGGTCGACCATGGAGCGAACGTGCACTCCTTCGACCTGCTCAGCCGCCTCACGAATACGCTCAGCGTGCTCTGGATCAGCCGTCAAGACCGTGATGTCACGGACGATGGTCGCGGTCTCCACCTCGACGAGGTCGACTCCGAGAATGTTGCCCCCGGCCGAGCCGATCGCCGTCGTGAGGCGACCGAGCGTCCCAGGTTGGTTCGTGAGCTCAACGCGTAAGGTCACCGAGTGCGAGACATTCGGAGTTGCCATGGTGCTAGGCTACCGCCGCTAGCGGTGCGGTGAGGTTGGGCCCAGCATGCGCTCTGCGCTTCGAGATCTCGAGCCGGCACAGCGAGTGCTGGCTGAACAGGCCATCGGCGTGTGGCTCGCCTCCGGCATCGACGATGCTGACACGACGCGCTCGGCACCGGCCCTCTTGGGGTTGGGCGTTGGCTTGGCTGGAGCTGGGGCGATCCCGCCGCTGACGAACAGCGCAGCGGTGGCGATCGGAGCTGCCGTCGCAGGCGGGTCACCCCACGCGTCGCGATGGTCGGCAAGCCCCCTCGCCGGCGTGCTCGCCAGCGCTGCTGGGTTCCCGAGCGTGATCGTCCTCGAGGACCACCTCGACGACGCGGAGTTCGCGGTTGCCCGCGAGCTCGCTCGCCTTGGCACGTCCGCCGTCGTCGTAAGCTCGCGACGAAGTCGCACGAGTCCCTACCAGCTTGCCGGCTGGCGCCGATGCGAGCTCGAGTACGAGGACCTCAGTGGCGGCCTCGCGCTCGGCGTCGCGATGGCCAGGGACTTGGTGCCGACGGTCCTCGTCGTCCATGATCCCACCACGCACGCGTCTGTGCGCGACCTCCTTGGGCGGCTCGGACGACGACACGTCGAGAGCGCGGCGCCACTGCACGTCGTCGCCTATCGTCCCGAGACGCCGCGCCCTTTGCTGCGGCCCGAGCTTCGGACCCACACGCCGCGGCAGGTCGCGCGATCGCTCCTCGGTGCTGCCCCGCGGGTCGTGCGGCTCGCTCCGACGCGCCTTCGCGACACCGAGGTCGAACTCGTGCTCGGCGCTCCGGTGGTGCACGTGCCCGATCCCGAGCGGCTCGCGACCGCGCTCCTTGGCACGGGCATCACCGCCGTCGTCATCGACTTCCTCCACGACGACCTCGTGGTCAGTGCCGCGCGAGCCGAGGTCGAGCGACGACCACTTCGCGTCGAGGACGCCGTCCTCGCGCTCGGTCGCCTCCTCGAGGGAGCACCAGAGCGCGTCGTCGTTCCCTCGATCGGTCGCCTGCCTGGTGAGGGCGCCCTCGATCTCCACGTCACCGTCGTCACCGAGGGCTCTGGGACGCTGGTGCTGAGCTGGGCGGAGGCTGCGGGGCTCGCAACGCAGCTCATCTCGATGCTCAGCGGCACGAAGCGGCCTCTAACCCTCGTCGAGATCGTCCAGACCGACCCCCTGCCAGAGCGCCTATCTGCGCTGTGCGAGAACGCCCAGCGCATCGTCGTCGTCGGCCCACCGCGCTCCCCTGTCGCCGGCCGACTCGCGACCTGGCTCCTCGAGCACGACGCCGGGATGCGTACGACGTGGTACCGCCCCGACGCGTCGCTCGCTGCAGCGGCCTTTGGCGTCGACGCCCTCAGTGGCAGCTGAGCGTGCGCGATCGCTCAGGTCCACGGCCCTGCGCGGGACCTGGCCAAAGACGGTGTAGCGAGCACGGCACCGTGTCATCGTGGTTCCGAGCTTGCCCAGGCCGCAGCCGCGCGCAGCCCGACCGAGCTCAGCGCGCGGTGCACGCTGTCAGTGCGCACGCACCTCCTCGCGCCATCGGACCGGCCCTTGCGCGGCCCGCCCCGAGCTCGCGCGGTGCTCGCGAGCCGCTACGCCTCCCGACTGCGACGACGGCGGGTGTCGCTCTGTCGAGCTGCACCAGGATGGAGGCCTGCACGCTTGAGCACGTCGGCTGGCACACCAGCCTCGCGCCACGTCTCGTAGCCGATGCCCTTGCGCTCGGAGTAGGCGGCCGCGTTTGCTACGAACGCGTTCTCGAGTGCCTTGCTATCGACCTGATGCTCGAGCCTCCAGAGCTCGGATTGGAGATTCTTCTTCTTCTGGATCAGCTCGATCCGGTGGATTCCAGTCGCTGTCTGGAGATCTGCTACCACCTGCTCCAGCATGAGTCGCACACGGTCAGGGTTTCGCTGTCGTCCTCGGCGAGGCTTGTTCTGTTCGAGGTAGCGGAGATACTCATCCACCGCCCTCGACTCCTCGCGCCCGCGCTTGATGGCCTCGCGTTGTGCGTCGCTCATGGGTCCTCGTCGACGCTCTGCTTCTGTCACCTCATCCGCCACTGCTCACTCCTTCTGGACCTACCCCTGCTCAATAGAGCGAGTTCCTACTCGCCCAGTTGACGGTCCACAGCGACTTGGAAAGGTTCATCTCCTCTGTCGTTGGTCGCTGTCGATTGGAGCCTCATTCTAGGCATTGAGTTCCTCGAAACACCGCCACTCGACTCTCACCATGCTCCACAGTTACACAAGGAGGAGTATCTCTTTTACCTCTGTGTCGTCCTCGGCATCGAAGTGGTCACGAGACGGTCATGCCGCCTGTCGGCGCCACCACGCTCCTCACCGCACGAGCACCCACGCCACGAGGGCTGGAGGCGAGTCACGCTCCCCGAGCTCATCGAGGTCATGATCTGCCGTGGCAGTGGCCTGTCCCAAGCGTGTGCGACCACAGCACGAGGTCGAAGCGCCGCTACCAGCGCGAGAGGTAGCACGAGTAGGCTGACGCTCATGGATGCCCACCGCCATCGGGTACTCGGAC
>SIRY01000181.1 GCA_004366215.1 Actinomycetota bacterium
CTCCTTCATCATCAACGCGCCGGGTGGGTCGATCTACGATGGCCTCGCGATCTACGACACGATGCAGTACGTGAGCTGCGACGTGTCGACGATCGCGATCGGCATGGCGGCCTCCATGGGTCAGTTTCTGCTGTGTGCCGGGACGCGCGGCAAGCGCTACGCGCTTCCGCACGCGCGCATCCTCATGCACCAACCGCTCGCGCAGATGCAGGGACAAGCAGCTGACATCGCGATCCAAGCGGAGCAGATCTCCTACCTCAAGCGCCAGCTGGCTGAGCGAATCGCGTACCACACCGGCCAGCCTCTCGAGCGGATCCAGGCGGACTCGGAGCGCGCTCGTTGGTTCACGGCTGACGAGGCGCTCGCCTACGGCTTCATCGATCAGGTCATTCGGACGAAGTCGTACGGTCAGCGAGCCACGACGACGGAGGCGTAGCGAGCGGTGGTGGTGCAGGCAAGAGGGGCTCCAGGCTCACCGAGGCGCGACGATCCCAATCGAGCACTCGCGATCAAGCTCGTTCGTCCCCGGGTGTCGGTCTGGGAGCGGCTCGTCACCATCTGGCGCTACCGGGATCTTCTGCGGGGCCTCGTCGTCAAAGAGATCAGAGTGAAGTACAAGGACTCGTTCCTCGGCTTCCTGTGGTCGCTCCTCAACCCCGCGATGTTCATCCTCATCTACTACATCGTCTTTCAGAAGGTACTCGGCTCCGGAATTCCCATGTTTGCGATCTTCCTCGCGACGGGCCTGCTCTGCTGGAACCTCTTTCAGACCGGCATCATGGGTGCAACCGGTGCCGTCGTGGACAACGCTGGCCTCGTGAAGAAGGTCGCCTTCCCGCGGGAAGTTCTGGCGCTCGCCGCGGTTGGCTCGGCGTCTGTCTTCTTCGTGTTCCAGGCCGTCGTCCTCGCAATCTTCCTCGTCGTGTTCCGAGTCGTCCCTGCGGTGAGCTACCTCGGTGATGCCCTCGTCGGCCTCGTCGGCCTGCTCATCTTCGCCGGAGGGCTTGGCATCCTCCTCTCGGGCATCACGGTCTACCTTCGGGACGTGCGGCACCTGATGGAGATCCTGCTCCAGGCGTGGTTCTGGGCCACGCCGGTCGTCTACGCGTTCGAGCTCGTCGCGACGAAGTTCGCTGCGCACCACATCCCGACCTGGCTCTACCTGCTGAATCCGGTCACACCGGCGGTCCTTGCGTTCCAGCGCACCTTCTACGCGCGCACCAACCCGTACTCGGCCACGTCGCACTCCGTCGTGCACAGCCTGCCGAGCGCGGGGCCGCTGTGGTACTTCTGGGGTGTACTCGGCCTGTTCGTCGCCGGCATCCTCGTGTTCGTCGTCGCGCTGTGGATCTTCGGGAGGCTTGAGGGGAACTTCGCGGAGGAGCTCTAGTGAGCGCGACCGCTGTCGAGGTGCGCCGCGTCACCAAGATCTTCCGCCTCTACCAGGAGAAGTTCTCCTCGCTCAAGGAGCGCGTCATCCACCTTGGGCACACACCCTACGAGACCTTCGCCGCGCTCGACGACATCTCCTTTGAGGTGGAGCAGGGCCACACGCTTGGCCTGCTCGGCCACAACGGCTCGGGCAAATCGACGCTGCTCAAGTGCATCGCCGGCATCTTGACACCGACTCGAGGGGAGATCGCTGTGAGGGGTCGCGTCTCGGCGATGCTCGAGGTGGGAGCAGGATTCCACCCGGATCTGTCGGGACGGGACAACATCTACCTGAACGCGACGCTCTTTGGGCTGTCGCGCCGCGAGGTCGATGCGCGGCTCGATGACATCATCGAGTTCGCAGAGCTCGGTCCCTTCATCGAGAACCAAGTGAAGTTCTACTCCACCGGGATGTACGCCCGCCTTGGTTTTGCGGTCGCGGTGAACATGGACCCAGACGTGCTGCTCGTCGACGAGGTCCTTGCGGTCGGCGACGCGCGGTTTCAGGCCAAGTGCCTCGCCAAGATCCGAGAGTTCCAGCAGGAGGGGCGCACGATCATCTTCGTGTCGCACTCGCCTGACCTCGTACGCTCTGTGTGCGACTCGGCCTTCGTGCTCGACCACGGGCGGCTCGTTGGGGGTGGACCGGTCCGTGACGCCGGGACGCTGCTCACCCAGCTGCAGCTCGCTGGCTCTGGGCTCGTGAGCTCGCCGATCACCCAGCGGGAGCTCGCGAGCCCTGGTCCCCGTCGGGTAGCGCTAGGGGAGCTGCGTGCGAACGGCGTCGCGGTCGAGCAGCCGGTCGTCATCGAGAGCCGCAGCGCACTCGAACTCCGTATCGGCGTCGTCAACCACGAGCCGCGCCGGGCGTTGGTGCACGTCGAGGTCGCGCTCGTCAACTCACAAGGCAGCTCCGTGCTCGCGGTCCGCAGCGTCGAGATGGACCTCGACCCCATCATCGTGCATGCGACGACGACCATCCTCGTCCAGTTTGCAGACGTGCCGCTCGCTGCTGGCATCTACCAGATCCAGGTCGCGCTCAGCGACGCCGCCGACGGCGAGCTCCTCGACCGACGCCAGTGGGACACAGCGCTCAAGATCACCGACCACCACAGCGGGGTAGACGGCGTCGTGACGACCGACGTCAACCTCTTCGTGGAGTAGGCGGGGCCTCGCGAGCGACGGCGTGGAGGAACTGTTCGTAGGCTCGCAGGGATCGCACCGGGTCGATGCTGCGCGCAGCCCACGCGGCAGCAGCGTCGCTGAGACGCGCTCGCAGCGGAGGCTCCGTCGCGAGCGCGACGACGGCGCTCGCGGCGTCGAGGGCGTCCTTGACGACGAACCCAGCCCCGGACTCCCGTGCGAGCTCGACGAGGGGCTCGCAGTGAGCGTTGACCACGATGGGCAGGCGAGCAGCGAGCGCTTCGGCGGCAGCGAGCGAGAAGGACTCGTGGCGAGAGAGCACGACGCTGCACAACGCCTGGCTTCGCAGGTTCGCGAGGGTCGCGTCGTCGACGACGCCGAGGAGCCGAAGGCGGGTACGCCGTGGGGGTGGCTCGATGATCGGACCGACGACGACGACTTCGATGGGGTCAGGTAAGGCCTCAGCGAGCAGGCTGAGCGCCCTCGCACCCTTGTCGCGCTCGAAGCGACCCACTGCGAGGACGATCCGAGGTGTCGCCGCAGGGTGCGGTGTGATCGGCTGGACGAGTGGGGGCGTCACGACGACCGCGCGGGCTTGGGCAGTCTGCCACGACGCTTCGACGAGCCGCTGCTCAGCGACGGTCTGGTACACGATGCCCCCGGGGCGCTCGAAGACCGGTCCGAGGGCGCCTAGCCGTAGCAACGGTTCGGGGTGCGCCGCCGGGTGGAGGACGCTGCGACGGCCAGCTACCTCCACCGCTCTGAGCGTCGTCCAGTAGAGGTACGGGTACGCGACGACGACATCGGCGTCGTGGAGCAGCCCGAAGTCGTCGTCGAAGACGGGACCTTGAGCCTCGAGGAGCGCGCGGCCCTCGTCGAGCGAGAGCGCTGCGACAGCACAAGGGTTCGAGACACGTGGGTCGAGTGGCAGTCGGGGGCGCGCGTGTCGGCGCACGACGAGCACGTCCTCGTCGAACGACTCCCCGGCTGGGAGCGCGGGCGTCCAGCTCAAGCTCGTCGCGGTCGTGGTGAGGACGCGCACCTCGTGCCCGAGCCGCGAGAGCCCGAGCGCGTAGGCGCGCGCTACCCGCTCGGCTCCTCCGACCACCTGAGGGCCGAACCGAGGTGTGACGAAGGTGACCCTCAGGCGTGGACTGGCCGTCACGCGGGCACCTCGAGGCCTACCGTCTTGAGCGCAGCGAGCATGCGTTCGAACACCGCGTCGTTGGCGAAGCGTGCGACACGCGCCTGCATCGGCAGCTGGAGATCATCGCGCCTCGACGCCGCCACCCAGGCGCCAGCCGCGATCGCTAGAGGGTCGGGCTCGTCGATGAGCACCCCGGCGTCGCCGACCGTCTCTGGTACGGCGGCCGCAGCGAGCGCCGCGACCGGGAGTCCGAACGTCATCGCCTCGAGGAGCGGGAGCCCGAAGCCCTCGTGGAGCGACGCGCTGACGTAGACGCTCGCCGCGCGGTAGTGGTCTGCGAGCGCAGCCGGGGGGAGGGCGCGGGCGACGAGTCGTACGCGGCGCCGCAGTCGAAGGGACTCGATGAGGCTCCGAAGGTGTCGCAGGTACGACGGTGAGGCTGGGCGGCCGATGAGGGTGAGCCTCGCATCGTGGCCGGTCGCGTGACGGAACGCTGCAAAGGCGACGATGAGGCGATCGACTTGCTTGTGGGGCGTGAGGCGGCCGACGAAGAGCCAGTCGTACGGGCGGCCGCGGACGTCATGGTCGTGCTCGAGGCGCGCGAGGAGCCCCGTGGACGGCTCGGCTGCGAGGTCGGCGAACTGCGCGATGGTGCCCGTGACGACCACGTCGCGCGCGCCGAGCTCCTCGAGGTCGACCGCGTTGTAGCGGCTGACGGCGGTGGCAAGCCGAGCGAGGGAGCCGATGCGGGCTGCCTCACGTCGGGCGAGCGCGAGCTCGAGGGCCTCTGCGGGCAGCCACGGAAGGACGAGTGCGGGCGGGGTGATGTTGTGGTAGTGCAGGACCACGTTCGGATGGCGCTCGACGAGGCGCACCCCCTCGGGGGATCGACTCGCGAGGTGGTAGACGATGAGGTCGTCGTCGCGGATGGCTGCAGCAGCGACGCTGTGGGTTCCCGGGGGCGCACCGGAGCCACTCACGAGGATCTCGGCGTCGACGCCGAGTGCGCGCAGGCGTCGATGGAACCCGCGCACCGCGTTGCCGACGGCGTCGTAGGGCAAGAGGGTCGGGACGAACTGCCACACCCTCACGAGGCGGCCTCCCACGCGAGCGCTCGGTAGCGCTGGGCGACGCTGCTCGGTTCGAGCGCGGCCAAGCGAGCGCGCGCCCGCTCGTGGAGCCTCGCTCGCAGCGCAGGGTCGTGCTCCACTCGGGCGACGGCGTCAGCGAGCGAGGAGGGGTGTGCGTCGTGAACGAGGAGGCCAGCATCGCCGACGGTCTCGGCGATCGCTCCGCGTGCGAGCGTGACGACTGGCACGCCAGCGGCCATGGACTCGATGAGGGGGAAGCCGAACCCTTCGTGGTCGGAGGCGGAGACGTACACGGAGGCAGTCCCCCACGTCTCGTGGAGGGCTTCGTCGTCGAGCTCGCCGACGATGTCCACCGCGTCGCGCAGTCCGAGCCGAGCCACGAGCGTCGTGAGCGCCTCGAACCAGGAGGGCTCGGTTGGCTTGCCGACGAAGGTGACCGTCGCCTGTGGATCGAAGGCGTGGCGGTAGATCGCGAGGGCACTGACGATGCGGTCGTGGCGCTTGTTGGGTGCGAGCCGACCGACGAAGAGCCATCGAGATGCTCGAGGGCGAGCTGGGACGGGGTCTCTGGAGGGGGGCAGCTCGAGGAGCGGTGCGAGGACCCTGACGTCGTCGAAGCCGAAGCGCACGAGGTCACGGGCGTTGAAGCGGGACGGCGCGGTCGCAACCGTCGTGACGAGCCCGAGGCGGGCTATCTCAGCGCGCGCGCGGAACAAGGCGCGGGCGACCTCGACGTTGGCGCGCTCGGCGTAGTGCCACGGCGTCACGTTGTGGTAGGTGATGAGCACCCGCGCCCGCTGCTGCTCGAGCCAGGCGGCCATCGGCGAGGTCGTCGAGGCCTGGTACCAGACGACGCTGCGCCGACTGAGCCGGTGGCGGCGGAAGGTTCGAAAGGGCGTTGCGCTCACCGAGCCGAGCTGCTCGTCGGCGACGATCTCGGCGTCGATCCCCGCTTGCTCGAGCGTTGAGCAGAGGAGGCGTGTGTGGGTGCCGATCGCGTCGTGGGGTGCCAGCGAGGGTACGAGCAGGAACACTCTCATGAGCGGGTGCAGCGTGCGAGGGTGACACCGCCCCCAACAGGCGTGAGGGACGCAGCGAGCCCCTCCTCTGCGAGGAGGAGCCTCCACGCCGTAGCTGGTAGCGGCCCAGGGCGAAGAGCGAGCTCGTCGGGCACGGCCGCGGCGAGGTGATCCGGCTCGAAGGAGGCGACGACGACGAGGTCGCTGCTCGCGCGACGAGCGAGCTGGACGAGTCGGCGCTTGCTGGCGACAGGGCAGAGCTCGAGCTCCGGCCCGCGCAGGACGACGGCGTCCACGCTACCGGCGGCGGTGCTGAGGAGGAGCGCCTCGAGGCTGCGGAGCCGCACATCGATCCCCTCGGTTGCGAGCAGGTCGGCTGCGGGGGGGTCATCGCTCGT
The DNA here is from genome assembly GCA_004366215.1 of Actinomycetota bacterium. Taxonomy (GTDB): domain Bacteria; phylum Actinomycetota; class Acidimicrobiia; order Acidimicrobiales; family Acidimicrobiaceae; genus Acidimicrobium. The sequence continues at coordinate 6,230 of SIRY01000181.1, forward strand.
TCCGATGACCGTCAAACCCGACGCCCCGAGCAGGGAGGCGGCATCGTCGCCGGTGGCGTCGGCGAGCACGATGCGAGCCCCAGCGGGCAGGCTCGCCAAGGCCTCAGCGAGCGCCGGCCCGACCTCAGGCGGCCAGGGCAGGCGTACAGGACGCCGCAGCGTGCCGTGGAGCGGCTCGACCGCGTCGATGCGGCGCTCGAGCTCGGCGAGCTTGAGGCTGAGGGCCTCGAGCGTCGCGACGGTCTCGAAGGCGAAGGTGTTGACCTGTTGAACGACGGCTCGGACGTACCACAGCGTCGCAAGCTGGACGGCGCGCTTGATCCAGGCGAGGCCCGGCTTGCGCGACGCGGTCGGCACCACCGCCTCGATGTAGGCGTGGCGGGAGAGCCGCTGGAGGCGATCCTTGAGAGCTCGGTGGCCAAGGACGGGCTCGAGCTCGTCGAGCGCCTCTCGCAGGGCGCGCTCAAGCGACGGAGCGAGCTGGGCTCGGAGCTGGTGGCGAGCGCGCTCGAGCGCCGGGTCGTTGGTCGTCATGGCGCGGGAGAGTCTAGAGCGTCAAGACTCGTCGCCTGCGGGCCGATACCTCGGGTGCAGAGAGTGCCGTGCCCCTACTGGCCAGGGAAGGCGCCAAAGGAGTACAGGATGGCAACGGGAAGGGTTCGTCTGCGCTATCGGCGCGTACCACTCGTCGGGGCGGCCGTGGCGCTCGGCGCGCTCACGCTCGCGCCGGGTCGCGCCCCGCGAGCGAGCCTCACCGCGGCGACCGGCTCGATCACCTTCACCGGCTTTGGCATCGGTGGCGGTTCCGGCGCGTCGCAGTTCGGCGAGATCGGCTTCGCCTCCGAGGGCCACCTCGACTACCAGCAGATCCTCAGCTACTACTACGGCGGGACGACGCTCGCGAGCGTCCCTGATCGGGCGGTGCGTGTGTGGATCACCGCGGCGACCGGGGGTCCCGTCGTCGTCGCTGACCCGGCTGGCATGGTGGTTGGGGGGACGTCGGTCCCTCCGAACACGCCGGTGGCACTGAGCGACGTCGGCGGCACGATGGTCGCCACCGTCGGCCCGACCGGCGCGGGGTGTCTCGCCGCCGGCAGCTGGCAGCAGCTCACGAGCGCGCCGGGAGCGCTCTGGGTGAGTCCGCCCAACCTGCCGCCGATCGGCCAGCAGGTGACGGAACCGGCGAGCTCGACGCTCGAGTGGTGCGAGCCGAACGGCTCCACCGAGTCCTTTCGCGGCCAGCTCGAGGTGCTCCAGGACGCATCGGGCCAGATGGTCCTCGTCAACCAGCTTGGGCTCGACGCCTACGTGCTCGGGGTCGTCGCGAACGAGATGCCGGCGTCATGGGGGCTCCTCGGCGGTCCCGGTCCCCAGGGCCAGCCCTGGGGGTTCCAAGCCCTCGAGGCTCAAGCCGTCGAGGCGCGTACCTACGTCCTCGCGGTGGGCGGGAGCTACGGTTTCGCTGACATCTGTGACACGGCAGCGTGCCAAGTGTACCAGGGCGTGAACAGCGCACTCGTGTCGCCCTACCGCCAGCTCGCCGAACAGGCGGTCGCGGCAACCGCCCTCCAAGTGCTGCTCACTCCTCAAGGTGGGCCGGCCTTCACCCAGTACTCGGCGTCCGACGGTGGCTGGACCGCACCCGGGGTGTTCCCGGCCGTGCGCGACCCCTACGACGCTGGGTGCTACGGCAACATCTGCAATCCGTGGAATCCGTGGACCAGCACTCTGAGCCTGCAGAGCATCGCAGCGGCGCTGCCCCAAGTCGGCACGCCGACCGAGCTCGAGGTCACAGCCCGCAACGGGCTCGGCGCCGACGGCGGGCGCGTCACGGGCATCACCGTCGTCGGCACGCTCGGGAGTGTCTCGATGTCGGGACTC
>SIRY01000182.1 GCA_004366215.1 Actinomycetota bacterium
AACAGCACCGATCCGACGGGGTCGATGTGTCGCAACGGGTTGAGGCTGAGCCGACCGCTGCGCTGCGCCGTGTCGTCGCCGAGGATGAAGGCCGCGACTCCGTGCGAGAGCTCGTGGATGACGACCGAGGGCACCAAGATGACGAGGTAGAGGAGCGAGGCGAGGTTGATCACGCCACGCGCGAGTGCGAGCGCGACGACGAGGCCAGCACCGACGTAGATGAGCCAGCGTGGCACCCTCACGACCTCGACACCTCCCCGAGGCCACCCACCTGCTCGACGCGCGCACGTGGGTGCGTACGCCGGTAGACACGATCGAGGTGCCCCTCGGAGACCTTCGTGTAGAGCTCGGTCGTCGCGAGCGAGGCGTGGCCGAGGATCTCCTGCACGATCCGAAGGTCAGCTCCCGCCTCCACCATGTGGACGGCGAGGGAGTGGCGAAGCACGTGCGGACTGAGCCGCTCAGCGAGCCCGACGGCCGCCGCTCGCTCCTTGAGCACGAGCCAGACGCCTTGGCGCGTGAGCGGTGAGCCTCGGAGGTTCACGAAGAGCGCCCGACTCCGGGCCCGAAGCGCCGAGCGCCAGCGCCCGACCCACACCTCGAGCGCCTCGCGTGCCGGCTCGCCGAGCGGCACGAGCCGTTCTCGACCGCGTTTGCCGACCACCGGCACCCACTCCCCAGCGACCACGTCGTCGAGGCTCATGTGGCACAGCTCGCTCACGCGCACGCCAGCGCCGTAGAGCACCTCGAGCATCGCTCGATCTCGAGCTGAGCGCGCGTCGATCACCTCGACCGAGTCGAGGAGCCGCGCCACCTCGTCGCGCGTGAGCGCCTTCGGGAGCGCGACGGCCGCCCCAGGAACGCGCACGCCCTCCATCGGATCGTCGGGGCGCAGGCCACGCTGGACGAGGTAGCGGTACCACCCACGCAGCGCGCTCGCTCGGCGTTGGACGGTGCGAGGAGCGTGCGTTGCTCGGATGGCCTCAAGCCAGCGCCGGAGGCTCTCTGCGCGCGCCGCCGTGAGCGTCTCGCCGCAGCCCTCGAGCCAGCACGCGACCTGCTCGAGATCGCGACGGTACGCAACACCTGTCAGCTCGGAGCGGTCCGCTGCGACGACGAGCATGAGGATGTACTCGTCGACGAGCTCAGCTGCGGCCTGGTCCAAGGACGGTGAGCTCCTCAAGCACCTGCTCATCGGCGTCGATCGTGAGGCGGCTGATCTGCGCGCGCGCCATCGCGAGGCCGACGATGCTCTTTGCGTCCTCGAGCGTGCCGGTGGCGACGAGGTCGTCGAGCTCGTCGAGCCGAAGGCCGACGAGCGTCGCCTCGTCCTCTTCGGGCGACTGCGGCGTGCGCGACGTCGTGCGCAGACCCGTCGCGGCCACTACCCAGGTGCGCTCATCGCAGAACCCAGGCGAGTTGTAGAACGCGCCGATCTCGACGAGGTGGTCGGCGACGACGCCGCACTCTTCAGCGAGCTCCCGACGTGCCGTCTCAATTACCGACTCGCCAGGTACGTCACGCTTGCCAGCGGGCAGCTCGAGCACCTCACGCCCGAGCGCGGCCCTGAACTGCTGCTGGGCGAGGACGACGCCGTCACGCCGGATCGCGACGATGACCACCGCGCCCGGATGGCGCACGACGGTCCGAGTCGCCTCGCCGCCGTCTGCAGCCCGCACGACGACGTCGCTCACCGCGAGGAAGCCGTAGGATCCACGGCGTACCTCGCCGACGACCTCGAGGCTCACGCCCGATCCTTCTGGAAGCGAAGCGCAGCGTCGACGAGCCCGGCGAAGAGTGGGTGGGGGCGATTCGGTCGCGAGAGGAACTCAGGGTGCGCCTGCGTCCCGATCCAAAATGGATGGCGAGGCAGCTCGATGAACTCGACGAGCCGCCCATCAGGCGAGCGCCCGCTCACGACGAGCCCGGCCTCCTCCAGCCGGTGAACGAAGCGCTGGTTGACCTCGAAGCGGTGACGATGACGTTCGTAGACGATCTCCTGGCCGTAGAGGTCGGCCACCTTAGTCCCAGGGGTCAGACGCGCAGCGTACGTGCCAAGGCGCATGGTACCGCCGAGATCGACCACTTCGCGTTGGTCGTCCATGAGGTCGATGACGGGGTACGGCGTCTCGCGGTCGAACTCCCTCGAGTGCGCGCCGGCAAGACCCGCGAGCGATCGTGCGGCGTCGACCACCATGACCTGCATACCAAGGCAGATGCCAAGGCACGGCACGCCGCGCTCTCGCGTCCAACCGGCGGTCGCGATCTTCCCCTCGACTCCTCGCGGACCAAAGCCGCCCGGGATCACCACGCCGTCGCACTCCTCGAGGAGGCCCTCCGCCATCATCGGCGTGACCTCCTCAGCGGAGACCCAGCGGATGTGCACCCGCGCGTCGTGCGCGAGCCCTCCGTGGCGCAGAGCCTCGACGACGGAGAGGTACGCATCGGCGTGGTCGACGTACTTGCCGATGATGGCGATCGTCACCTCACGCGACGGCGAGCTGTGGCGCCGCACGATCCCACGCCACTCAGCAAGGTCGGGGGCCTCACCTCCGAGGTGCAGCAGGTCTACGAGGACGCCGTCGAGACCCTCCTCGTGGAGGAGCAGGGGCACCTCGTAGAGGTTGTCCGTATCGAGCGCGGCGATGACGCCGGCTCGCGGCACGTCGCAGAACATGGAGATCTTCTGGCGCACGCTCTCTGAGAGCGCGCGATCTGAGCGGGCCACGATGACGTCGGGCTGGATCCCTCGAGAGCGAAGCTCCGTCACCGAGTGCTGCGTCGGCTTCGTCTTCTCCTCGCCGCTCGGGCCAAGGTGTGGTACGAGCGTGACGTGGACGAAGGCGACGTCTTCGCGTGGCACCTCGTTGCGAAACTGTCGGAGCGCCTCGAGGAGCGG
>SIRY01000183.1 GCA_004366215.1 Actinomycetota bacterium
TCCTCGACAACGCTCTCCTTGCTTGGTGCACCGAGATGAGAGCGACGACGTCCTAGGTCGAACTCAGATCACCCTGGACACAACGGATCAGTGTGAATATTGTAAGTCTCGACTGCGTGGCGAACTTCTATATCGTGAACCTTTTCTCTCGGTGACGACGAGTACAGCTCTTCACCCAGCCATACCGACGCGACTACAACGAGGTGAGACCGCTCGGCTCACTTGGTTGACTCAGACAAACTGGATTCCAGAGTCTGCCCTTGTCTGATCAACGACGGATCCTCAACCGGTTGCCAACACGACCACGGCGGTACGCCAGTGGATTCTTCCGCTCGCAACCGGATCGAGGGCGATCCCGTGTAGCACGACCGTAGATCCGACTCACAAGAGCGGTGGAACGGGATCTCGCGAACTTCCACCTCCACGCCCGACAGCCTCTGGGCGCAGGCGCACCTACGCCCAGAGGCCCCGTCACGAGCGACGCACCGACTACTGCGACGGAGGCGTCAGCACTCCATTGATGATGTACACCGTCGCATTGGCGGTCAGGACGTCACCGCAGACGACGTGAGCTGTACCGTTGACCGTGAAGTTCGTCCCGTGCCCGGTCACCGTCAGGGTCGCGCCCTCGAGCGTCTTGTGCATCCCTGCGAGGTGCGCCGGCGAAATGCGACCAGCAACGACGTGGTACTCGAGCACCTTCGTGAGCGCCGCCTTGTTGGCGAGCAGCGAGTTCAGCGTTGCGCTCGGGACCTTGGCGAAGGCGGCATTGTCCGGCGCGAACACGGTCAGCGCAGGCGCTGCGTTGAGGGTGTTGACGAGCCCAGCTGCTTTGACAGCGCTGACCAGCGTCGAGAGCACCGGATTGTTACTCGCCGCTGTCGCGACCGGCGCTGTTGTCATCCCCCCGAAGCTTCCTGGGCCGCTCTTTGGCACCGCCGAGCACGCCGGCCCAAAGTCTGGCTTCACCATCGACGTGGTCGTCGCGGAGGGCGTCGACGACGTGCTCGACGCCGACGTCGAACTGCTCCCACACGCGGCGAGCGTGACACCCAACGCACCGACCATGGCAACGCCGATGATCCGAGATCCTCTCCTCATGATGCTCTCCTTTCTCCTATCCGATACCGATCACCAACACCTACCTGCGTGCTACGGGGCCTGCACCGTGACCACAACGCTGTCCCACCCTGTCGCGCCGGCGGGGAACACGCCGCGGACGCGTGAGGTCTGCAGCTCCCCATCCTCTGCGATGGCCCGCACCTCGATCAGGTGGGTCCCAGGGGTGGCCTGCCACGTCCACCTCCACTGACGCCAGCTATCGATGGACTCGACGCCGCCGAGGGAAGCCATCGACCACGGCCCGCCGTCGACTCTGACCTCCACCCCTGCGATACCCTCAGCGGGGAGCCAGGCCTCTCCCGCAACCACCACCGGGCCCGGAGCGAGGGTTGCGAACGGTGCAGGAGTGTCGATTCGCGACTCGAGGTTGATCCGGCCTTCTCGCACGTAGCCGCGCTGAACCCAGTAGGCCTCCTTGGCAGCAAAGGTCGTCACGTCGATGTCGACCAGCCACTTGCACGCTGAGGCGTACCCGTAGATCCCTGGGATGACGGCTCGCACCGGAAAGCCGTGCTCGAGCGGAAGAGGCTGGCCGTTCATTCCAACGGCCAGCATGCTCGCCGGCTGGCTTCGGGCCCAGCGTAGGTCGGCCCCGATCGTCATCCCGTCAGCGCCGGTCATGAGCAGCTGGTCTGCTCGGGGATCGACGCCCGCTCTGTCGAGGAGGAGTGCCAGCGGCACCCCCAGCCAACGCGCGTTGCCGATGTAGTGTCCGCCCACAGGGTTGCTCACGCACACCAGGGTGATCGTTCGCTCGATGAGGGGCATGCTGAGCAGCTCGTCGAAGCGGACGACGAATGGTCGGCGGACGAGGCCGTGGACGCGCAGCGTGTACGTCGAGGGATCGATCTGCGGAATCGTCAGCGCGGTGTCTACCCGATAGAAGGATCGATTCGGCGTGATGTAGGGTGCGATCCCTGGGACGTCGAGTTGCGCGCTCGGCACGACCGGATCAGTGCTTCGAGGCCGCGGCAGGAGAATCCGAGCTCTCGCTGCTGCGACCGACACCGCCTCCGAGAGAAGCGAACGGCCAAGCGCGAGCGCCGAGACTCCAACGGCAAGGAGGCCAAGCCCACGACCGAGGACCTCGCGGCGAGGCACCTCATCGCCGAATGGTCGCACTTGGGAACTCTCGTCGCGCGCCAACCTGCCTCGCTCGACCACTCCGAGCCCGAGGAGGGCAGCACAGGCTCCGGCGAGGCTGGGGACGGCGGAGGTCCACGTAGCGCCAGGGAGCGAGACGGCTGCGAGCGCAGCGACTCCGCCGAGTGCAAGGGATCCTCCTGCGAGCACCACCGCTCGTCGCCGCTGCAGACTCACCCCAAGGACGACTGCTGCGATGACGAGGAAGCCGACGATCGCCCCGACGAGCACTGACTTGTCGTGCTCCCCGAAGTGCTGGATGGCAAACTCCTTGAGCGACTCCGGTACGTACTCGATGATGAGCTGCCCAAGAGCGATGACCGGCTCCGAGCGAGGCCCAGTGACGGCAGCAACCAGCTCGGCGACGCCCAGCTCGACGCTGAGTGTTCCAAGTCCGACGATGCTGCCGTAGGCAACTCGGCGCCAGCTACTCACGTCTGACTGTTCGGTACCGCAGGCTCACTCGGATGACTCGAGGGCCCACCGAACGCGAAGGCGCCTCCGTCGAGCCCACATCCACGACCCTTGCCGAGGCTCTGCAGTGCCAGCGGCCGACGCCCGCTGCGAGGAGCACCGGACTCGGCGACCGCTAGAGGGCTGCGAGCACGACAGCGAGGATGCCCGTCACGAAGATGCCGTCAAACGTGCCTGCTCCGCCGATCGACACGACGCCAGCACCGAGGGAGCTCGTCTTCGACAGGTTCGTCAGGTCCGCGCCTACGAGCACACCGACCGTACCGGCGACGTAGGCGATCGCTGCGACGTCGTGGCTCGCGACGACGAGGGCAGCCAACGCTGCAAGGATGGCTGGAACGAGCGTCGGTACCGTGATCCCCACACCCGCGACAGGACGGGCGACGGCGTGCACGACGATGGCAACGAGCAGCGCCGCAAGGAGCGCAGGGACGAGGATCTTGTCGTGGATGACGAGGTACGCGGCGAGCGCCATCGGCACGAGCGCTCCCCCTACGTTGAGCGCGACGACGGTTTGCTGTGGCTCACGGGGACGTGTGACTAGGTACTGCACGCCAAAGACCGTCACCACGCGTTCGAGCCGCGGCGGAGCAGTCGTTCGCAGACGCGCGACCGGGACGTTGACAAAGCTACCGAGTAACGACGCGAGCAGCACTGCAAACAGCCAGCTCGCTGGAACCCCTACCCGCCCGTAGGCAAAGGTCATGACGCCGAGCCCGACGAGCGCGACCGCAAGGAGGAGGAGCCCGCCGAGGATACCGAAGAAGATCGGCGCGAGCGCGAAGCCGTGGTGCCTCACAGCGTCCCCGCCTCCGCCGCCGCACTCAGCTCGGCGATGCGCACCCGCGGGTCAGGCGCCCCGAACAGCCAACGTCGCGTGACCACTCGCGCTGCTCCTTGCTCCATCGCACGCCGACGTGCCGCGTCATCCACGTGCGGCACCACAGCCACCCAGGTGACACCCGACGCAGCGAGTGCCTCCTCCCAGCCGCGCGGTGGGTGCTCGAGGTCCACGATCGCGATGAGGGCACGGACAACCTCGGCGGCGGAGAGTCGGTGGACGACCTCAGCAGCCCCGCCAATGCGCGAGCGGTCGATGAGGCTCGTCGTCAAGAGCACGACTCGCTGTGTGCTCGCCACCGCGAGCAGGTTAGTCGGAGGGGAGTGCCTCGACGACCTTGGCTCCGCCCTGGTCACGACCGCCCTCCACTGCACGCCACGGATCCGGCAGAGCCGGCGTGATCACCCACAGGAGGCGAGCATCGTCGTGCTCGGATACGTTGCGCCACGTGTGCGGCGTATCCGCAGGGAACGTGACGGAGTCACCCGAGCCCAGCTGAAAACGTTCGTCGCCCACGATGAGCTCGATGGTTCCGACGACCACGTAGCACAGCTCGAGACGGGCGGGCAGCTCGTAGAGCTCCGCCCCTCCGCTTCCACCAGGTTTAGCAGTCGTCTCGAGCACCGTCACTCCGCGCTCTGTCGGCGGTGACAGGAGCACGTCACAGACGTCCTGGCCCGGTAGCTGCAGCGTCTTTCGGTCGTCGGAGCGCCGCACGCGGACCGGCGCGAGCGCAAAGACGTCGGCGACCGCAACACCCACAGCGTCAGCGATCGCGACGAGTGACTCGATAGATGGGCTCACAGCGTCGCGCTCTACCCGCGACAGAAACCCCTTCGAGAGCCCCGTGCGAGCTGCGACGTCTGCGAGCGAGAGGCCTCGCTGCTCGCGAGCTCGACGGAGCCGACTACCGATCGGAAACCGTAGCGCCTGCACGCCGTGACGATAGTGACACTCGGTGCGACCGTCAACCGCTCCCCTGCGGGCGGTCGCACCCGAGCACGGCATCGAGACGCGGAGCTGATGCAGTAGCGTGGGCAGGGATCTCGTGCGTCTTG
>SIRY01000184.1 GCA_004366215.1 Actinomycetota bacterium
CCTGGAGCGCGCCACGGACGCCGCCGTGCCTCAGCCCAGGGATGCCAGCAACGCCCTCCAGCAGGAGCGGCGACGCTGGCGCGGAGGGCACTGAGACGCCCCCAATCACATCGCAGCCGCTCCCCCCACACCCACCGGGGCAAGGGCGTCGCGCAACGCCTCCACGGCACGGTTGGACGGATCTCGAGCGACCCAACGCGTCCGAGCACGACGACGCGGCAGGAAGATGCCACCCAGGCCACGCTCGAGGCCTTCTGCGTGCACGCGCGGCAAGGCGAGTACATTCCCTACGGGGGCGGCGCACACCGCATCCCTGACGCGGAACTTCGCCGTCTCAAGCAGGACTTCTAGACCGCCAAGCAGCTCCACTCCCCCTCGGGCACCCGGGCCAACCGTTCTGCCTGCGTCGGCAAGGACACCGCCAGCAGTTGGCCGACCCTGCCCAGCCTCATGCCCGCTGGGGCGCCGATGAGACCGCCGCCCGGACCGCCCAAGAGATCACTGGAACCTCTCACAACGCGGATGCGAAGCGAACGCAGAAGTGTGCAACACACTCGTACCGTCGCCCGTCGCCCACACGCTTGGCCAGCGCCCGGCCCGTTCACCGCGTCGCACGTCGTGACCCGTCGGTGCGCTCAAGCCGACTCCCCGCCCGACGCCCAGCGCGTTGCAGTTGTGGCACCGCGAGGGCCTCACTCGCGCTCGCGAAGGAGCTGACCTGGACACCGTCTCTCGCAGCATTGAACACCTGCATGTCCCGCGACACGCCCCTGCACCAGCAGGCCTCAAGCACGAGGGTCACGTCGCGCCCGACGCCCTACAGCAGCGTGAGATCGCTCTTGATGACCTCGCTCGTGCCCTCGCGGTGGGCAACGCCAGCGTGACCTCGGATCAAGTCCGCGCGGCCGGTCTCGCCGCGTGAGGCCACGCCCTCGCCACGAGTGAGGGGGTCGCGCCGCTCGTCGGGAACGCTAAAGGCGTGATCGAGCTCGACTGCCTGCGGATCGCTCGCGTCGACGACGAGCTCACCCCGTGCGAGCCACGCCGCACAGCCCTGGTGGGCGAGGACGACCGGTGCTCGTGGATGCACCGCCACGACCGGAGGACGAGCTGGCTCTGTGATGACGACGAGTCCCGTGCCGACGGCGAGCCCTCCGAGCCATCGCAGGGCTCCTCCCCAGTGGTAGTAGAAGGGCACCTTGGCACCACGAGCACCCGAGAACTCGTAGAAACCACGGATCGGCACGGCGACTCGACCGTGCTCGCGCGCTCGCCGAAAGAGCGGACGCTGGCTGAGCGTCTCCCGCCGAGCGTTGATGACGAGGGCGCCCTGGCCGGTGCGCACCCCGAAGGTCAGCCACGTGAACGCGGTCGGCTCGCCTGACCGAAGGACGAGCACGGAGGCTCCCGGCACCACGTGACGCCGCGTGCGAGCGAGTAGACCCGCCTCGACGTCAGCCGGCTGGCCTCCGAGCGCCGCGACGGCTGCGCTGAGGGCCTCTGGACCAAAGCGCTGATCGAAGCGTCCGCACACAGCCTGAGAGCCTCCTGCAGTGTCGAAAGCCTACACTGGCCGCCGTGTCTCGACTCGACGATCTCGCCATCACACTCCAGCGCGCCGTGTGGCAGCGACGGGTGCGCAGCTGGGAACACGACGCCTCCCCCGGGCTTGCGCGGGTCGTCGCGGCGGTTCTCGAGCACGCGGACCTTCGAGCCGACCACCACGTCGTCGACCTTGGCTGCGGCTCTGGTCAGGTGACCCTGCCAGCGGCCCAGATCGCCCGCCACGTCCACGGCGTCGACATCTCTCCCGCGATGGTCACCCGCCTCCTCGAGCGCGCCTCGCACGAGGGGCTCACGAACGTCACGGCTGAGGCGCGGCCTCTCGAGCGGCTCGCCCTCGCCCCGCACAGCGTCGACGTCATCGTGTCGAACTACGTCTTGCACCACCTCTCCGACCGCGCCAAGGCAGAGCTCGTGCGACGAGCACGCCAGTGGCTCAAGCCGGGTGGTCGGCTCGTCATCGGCGACATGATGCTCGGTCGGGGTCACAGCGCCGAGGATCGAGCCATCATCGCCGCCAAAGTCCGCGCCTTCGCGCGCCGCGGTCCCGCTGGCTACTGGCGCATCGCGAAGAACTTCGTGCGCTACCTCGCGCGACTCCAGGAGAAGCCGATCTCGCGAGATCGCTGGGTTCGCTTGCTCCTCGAGGCCGGCTTCCTCGAGGTCACCGTCGTGCCGGTCGTCGCTGAGGCCGCCGTCGTTCTCGGCACCGCTCCCCGCTGAGCTGCTCCTGAGACCACCTACACTGGTAGCTACCATGCGGTAGAAACCCCGACACGGCGAAAGGAGGCTGAGATGCGCTCTGAGCCCTCAAGTCTCCTTGGGTTCGAAGTCTGAGGCCCTACGTCCTGACCCACGTCCCACTCGCCGTCGTCAATCCGGAGGTTTTGCCGTGTTTAACGCCCGGACAGAGGCCCCAGCCCGCCGTGAGGAAGACGTCATCCGTGGCGGGCTCGGTACGATCACAGCATCCACGCTCGCAAGCACGCCGAGCTGGCGGCGCCGGCTCCTCGCCCTCCTCGCGGTCATCGGGCCCGGCATCATCGTCATGGTCGGTGACAACGACGCCGGTGGCATCACGACCTACGCTCAAGCGGGCCAAGCCTACGGCTACTCGCTGCTCTGGACCTTGCCCGTGCTCGTCGTGGTGCTCGCGGTCGCCCAAGAGATGGTGGTACGCCTAGGCGCCGTGACCGGCGTCGGTCACGGCAAGCTCCTGCGGGA
>SIRY01000185.1 GCA_004366215.1 Actinomycetota bacterium
CGCCCCGAGTCCACGAGCGCGAGCATGTCGGGATCCCCTCGCCGTGCGCCCTCGAGGATCCGCGCGCGACGCTCACGATCCTGAGGCGTCGACGGGGCGAGCAGCCGCATCGTGGCTCTCGTCACCGTCAGGTTGTGCAGCGCGGCCGCCCGCCGCTCCTCGTCGTAGGTCCCAACGAGCGAGGCTGGAGACGTCCCCCCGAGGACCGCCGCGAGCTTCCAGGCCAGGTTCTCGACGTCGTGGACGCCGCTGTTGAGCCCGCGAGCGCCGAAGGGAGCCCGGCGACGAAGCGGTCGGCGAGCGAACTCTGGAAGCGATACACGCTTGCCCAGACGAGCTCGTAGGGTTGCTCACCGACAACGTGGCGAATCAGCTCGTCGAGCCCACCGCTACGCCGCGCCGCCTCGAGGTCGAACTCAGCTGGGACCTGCCAGTCGATACGGAAGACACCGTCCGGCTGGGCGTGCATGAGCACCTGCCGGCCTGGGTTCCACGCAGGGTCGAACCAGAACCGACGCTCGCCGGCGAGCCCAGGAAGATCCACCTTGATGTCGCAGATGAGGAACCGGTCGGGATGGCGCTCCCCCTCGAAGCGAACGCCGATCGCGTCGCGAAGCGCCTCAGCGTGTGCCCCAGCCGCGAGGACGACCCACGCTGCGCGCAGCTCACCCTCGTCGCCTCGCAGCGTCACGCCGTCGTCGTCAGGCACGAGGGTGCGAACCTCAAAGCCCCTCCGCACGACGACGGTGGGCTCCTTCGCGACCAACCCCTCAAGCACGGCCTCGACGCGCGACTGCGAGATGGTGACGAACGCGGGCAGCGGACTCGCACCAAGACGGGCGAGGCGCACGCAGCGGACCTCACGGTCACCAACGTAGGTCCGACCCACCGACCACGTCACCCCTTCGCGCCACAGCGTCCCGGCGCCGAGCGCATCCCAGGTGTCGAGGACGTCTCGCTGCTGACAGATCGCGCGGGAACCCACGCGCCGTGGCACGGGGGATCGCTCGAGCACGACGCACGGCACACCCCAGCGAGCGAGGCACAGCGCGAGCGTCATGCCGACCGGGCCGGCACCGACGATGGCAACGGGCACCTCGTCACGCATCGTCACCACCCTGGAGCAGGTCCCAGACCTGTCGGTCTCGCTCCGGCGTCCACACCGTCGGGTGCTCCACGCCTGAGAGCTCCTCGACGACCCGAGCGACGTCGAAGGGAATGGTGTGCTCGAAGATGGGCCACGAACCGTACCGAGGCGCGAGCGCCTCGTAGCACCGTTTGAACGCTTCTCGCAGCCCCCCTCCTGCGTCGAGGGCGGCCTGCGCCTCCTCGAGGAGCGTCGTTAGAAACGCTCGCGACTGCCCGATCGCCTGCTGGACAGCCTCGCGACCTCGAACGACCGGGCCGCGCCCGCCGACGAGGATGAGCGGATCGAGCGCGGCCACCGCATCGAGCGTGGCCGTTGCCCACGCTCGGTGGTACGCGTCGCCCGTGTAGAGCGCTGCTTGAGCCTCCACGAGGTCGCCGGCGAAGAGGATGCGCTCTCGAGGAAGCCACACCACGATGTCACCGCGGGTGTGACCTCGCCCCAGCCACTTGAGCTCGACGAAGCCGCCGTCGGGTCCCCGGCGAAGCCACAGTTCGTCGGCGAAGGTCAGCGTCGGAGTGGTGAGTCCGGGAATCGATTCTGGAGCCTCGAACAGCCTCGGCATCCGCGCCTGCTCGCTCGCCCAGTCCTGGGCGCCTCGCTCCACGATCAGCTCCGCCGTGGCCTCGTGGGCGATGATCTCGGGCGCGTCGAAGGCTGCGGCTCCAAGCACCCTCACGGCGTGGTAGTGCGACAGGACGAGCGTGCGAATCGGCGCGCTCGTCTCTCGGCGCAGGACCTCCAGCCAGCGAGAGGCGGCCACAGGCGTCGCCCGTGCCTCGATGCAGACGAGCCCCTCTGACGTCGCGATCGCGCCGACGTTCGGGTCGCCCTCTGCGGTGAGCGCCCACACCCCCTCGGCGAGTCGGTCGAGCACTTCGCGCTTTGGCGAGAGGTCAGCCGACGACGCGAACGGCTTCGTCGTCATCGCTGCTCCCGCGGTCCTCGACCCGCCCAGGTCCAGGCGTAGGTCGGATCCTCCACCGCCCATCCGGCTGGACCGATGAGCAGCGGGCGCCGAGTGTCGACCATGACGGCGAGCTCGTCGGTACCTGCCTGCCCAAGAGCCGCATCGACGGAGCCTGGCTGGGGACCGTGGACGAACCCCGCTGGGTGGAGCGAGATCGAGCCCGCCTCGATGCCTGCGTTGCGGCGCGACATGAACGAGCCCCCGGCGTAGAACAGCACCTCGTCGGAGTCCACGTTGGCGTGGTGGTAGGGAACCGGAACCGCTTCTGGATCGAAGTCAAACGGGCGCGGTACGAATGAGCAGATGACGAAGTCAGGACCCGAGAAGGTCTGGTGGACGGGCGGCGGCGCGTGGAAGCGTTTCACGATCGGCTCGAAGTCGCGGATGTGGAACGCGAAGGGGTAGACGCACCCGTCCCAGCCCACTACGTCGAAGGGGTGCGTTGCGTAGACGTGACGCGTCACGGTCGCGCGGCCGCGCACGAAGACCTCGACGTCCTCCCCCTCGACGACGAGCGGCTCCTCAGGCCCTCGGAGGTCTCGCTCGCACAGGGGAGCCACTTCGAGCAGCTGCCCGCGCGCCGACAGGTAGCGATCGGGCAGCTCGATGTGACCACGAGCCTCGAGTACGAGACACGACAGCGGCGTCTGGCCATCTGGAACGAGACGATAGGTCGTAGATGCAGGAATCACGAGGTAGTCGCCCTCCTCAACCCGGAGAGCGCCAAAGACTGACTCGCACGTTCCTCGACCACGCTGGACGAAGTAGCACTCATCCCCTACCGTGCAGCGCTGCAGCGACGTCGCTCGCGCCACGACGACCCACCAGATCCACACGTCGTCGTTGCCAAGGAGCAGCTCACGGTCCAACGCCACGTCGGTGGCTCCTCCCGTCAGCTTCTGCGTGCGAAAGTGACGTGGAAGCAGTGGTCGATTCGGCGTGAGCTCAACGTTGTCGAGGGGCACCTCTGCAGCGTCAACGATGGCTGTGGGGCGACCCACGTGGTAGAGAAGTGACGACTCGCCACCAAAGCCCTCTTTGCCCATGAGCTCTTCCGCAAGGCGTCGCCCCGAGGAGCTGCGCACGAGCTGGTGACGCTTGCGTGGAACATCCCCGACTCGTCGGTAGTACGGCACGTACCCTCCCGAAACTCACGCCGAGGCTACCACGGTACGCGCGACGATGCGAGGTCGTCACGACGTCGTCCCGCGACCTCCCCCCACGCGAGGAAGATCGGGGTCTTTGGCACGAAGCGCACCCCGTCAGGTGGCGTCGCCACTCCCTCAGCGAGCGCGAGCATGGCGACGTTGCCGAGGAGCTCGCGCGCGTGCGCTGCTCGCCCCGGGTCGACGTAGCTCGCCACGACTCGGCCGCCGACGCGCACACGCTCAAGCGCAGCACGTAGCGCCGCAAGACCGCCGCCTCCGACGATGGCGGCGTCGTAGGTCGCCCCGGGATCGTGATCCTCGATGCGCTCCCGACGCACCTCGACGCGCACCTGGGCCTCCCTGGCGTTCGCGGCAGCAGCCTCCGCACGCTCTGGCCGAGGCTCAAGCTGCACGAGGGAGACGTCCGGCCGCACACGCAAGAGCGTCAAGCCGACGTAGCCAGAGCCGGCTCCGACCTCGAGGACCCGGGCACCGACTCGCAGCTGCTCCGGCCCGAGCCGGGCCACGAGGGCGAGGCGCACGTCGAGCTGTGAGAACACTCCATCCGAGTGACGCGGACGAGGTGCGAAGACGTCGAGCGTCAACGGCCGACGAGCGGTGGCACGAGGCGAGCGCGGCCCGTGCTCCACCCAGAGCACGCTTGGCTCCTCAGGAGCGAGCGGCTCGCGCATCCAGTCACGTCGCACTCGCTCCGCGGCGCTTCCAAGGCCACTGAGGAGCCAGCTCGCAGCGCGGGCCGCCCGCACGCGCGACGCGATCGCCTCGAGGTCCTGGCCGGGCCGGAGCAGACACACCGTCGGGGTGCGCCGACCGAGCGCCTCCTCGAGCGCCGCGAGCGCTGTCGCCTCGTCACGCCCAACGAACGACACCACCGTCGCCTCCTCCCACGAGCGTGCGAGGCGTGCCGCTGCGACGCCGACGGTGGTGGGACCAGGTAGGACCGTGAGGTCCGCCACTCCTGCGAGCACCCGGGTCAGGCCGAAGAAGCCTGGGTCACCTCTGCGCGAGGCGCGAGCCGTGCAGCCGCGGCCAGGACCCGCTCGTGACCGACGACGCACGTCGCCGCGCTCAACGCCCGCTGCTGGCGAACGGTCAGGTCGTCAGGATCGTCGCCAACCCAGCCGACGATGACGACGCTCACGGCTGAGATCCGCTCGTCACTCGCGTCACGACGTGCGCGTCATCGATGTCGCACAGGGTGACCACCACGCGAGCGCGCCAACCAATCGCCTCGGCGAGTCGCTCCGCAGCTCGAGCTGCCAGCGCCCTGAGCGGCTCTGAGGAGCCGACCTCTCGACAGACCTCGTAGAAGTGGCGCGCCGTGTTAGTCTGCGTCGCCGCGTCGACGACCCGAGTCGGCGCCCCCGTGCTCAGGGCAACCTCTCGCAGGAGGGAGGTGTCGACGTCCGCGCGGTGGAAGTGCGTCATGAGCAGTCCTTGGGCAACCTTGGTGACCTTGCCGATCATGGCGTACCACTCGATCGGGTCGAAACCGTGGTGCGCTGCTCGGCGCAGCCCCACCCCGGTGAAGTCTCCAACCTCGACGATCGCTACCGGATCGAGTGTCGGGTGGTCAGCGAGCGCTTGGCGCTCGGTTCGCGACCCCGTCGCAAGCACGAGCGAGGCGACGCCCGTGGCGGCGGCGACGTCGATCTGCTGGACCACGCTCGCTCGGTACGCAGCTGTCGAGAACGGACGCACGATGCCGGTCGTGCCGAGGATGGAGATCCCACCGACGATGCCAAGTCGCTCGTTCGTGGTGTGGCGAGCCATCGCCTCACCGCCGGGCACGCTGATCGTCACGAGGAAGGTACGCGGGGTCACCTCGGCGATCGCCTCGGCGATCTGACGGCGCGGCACCGGATTGATCGCCGGCTCGCCCACCGCGAGCCCCAGCCCAGGGCGTGTGACCGTACCGACGCCCCCCCCTGCGGCACACTGCAGCGCGTCGCCGTCGATGGGCGTGAGCGACGCGGTGACGTGTGCGCCGTGGGTACAGTCAGGATCGTCACCCGCGTCCTTGACGACGAAGGCCCGACCCTCGTCATCCCAGCCAACCGGCAAGGTGCAACGCCCACCGCCAGGCAGCGGTACCTCGATCGCCGCGACGCGTTCTCCTCGCTCCAGGAAGAGCGCCGCCGCCTTGGCTGCCCCCGCGGCGCAGGTCCCCGTGGTAAAGCCTGTCCGGAGCTTCCCGCTCACGCTCTCAGCGTACCGACCGCTTCGGTCGAGCCCGAGGTCGTCCCACCGTCGACGTCCCCACCGAACGCACGCGAAAGCGGTGCGAGAAGACCGGCGAGTACAGGTGTGAGCGCACACCTGTAGCGGTGAGCACCTCCCCCACGACGATCGTGAGGCTCCGGGAGGCCTCGAGCGCTCTGACTGCATCGGTGATACCCGCGATCGTGGTCCTCACGAGGCGCTCCTCGGGCCAGCTCGCTCGCACGACGACCGCCGCCGGGGTGTCCGGTGTGAACGCCGAGCCCGGCGCGAGCAGCTCCTCGACGACCCGCTCGGGATGCGCACCAGAGAGCAGGATGACGAGCGTTCCCCCGAGTGCGGCGTAGCTCCGGAGCTGCTCGCTCGGCGGCATCGAAGCCTGGGTACGACCAGCAACGCGCGTGACGACCACGCTCTGAGCGACACCCGGAATCGTCAGCTCCCGACCAAGGAGGGCCGCGCACGCCGTCACGCTCGACACCCCCGGCACGACCTCAACCGCACGTCCGTGCTCGAGACACCAGTTGAGCTGCTCCTGGATCGCTCCATAGAGCGTCGGGTCGCCGGAGTGGAGCCGGACGATGCGCAAAGAGGGATGACGCTCGAAGACCTCGAGGACGTCCTCAAGGGTCATCGAGGCAGAGTCGTGCACCTCCGCCACTGGGCTCACGAATTCGAGCACCTCGTCGGGAATGAGCGACGACGCCCACACGACGACGTCGGCGCGACGGAGCCGATCGAGGGCGCGTAGCGTCAGCAGGTCAACCGCACCAGGTCCTGCGCCAACGAAGCTGATGAGCCCGGCCATGCTCGGCATCCTACGCCCTTGCGTGCGCGACACGCTCCACGACCTCCGCTGCGAGCGTCGGTCGAGCGCCGAGGTGGAGGTGTAAGAAGCTCGCGAGGAGCCGCTCGCTCGCGAACCCCTGGGCCCAAGAGCGCCCCAGCCCATCGGTGACCTCGATCGCGCCACCGTCCCCCGCCGCTCGAAGGTAGTGAAACTCGTGAGCCGGCAGCGAGCCGTGGCCGAGAGGTCCGTCGACGAGCGCGGCGCGCCGGTAGCCCAGCACTGGGCGATCCGCGAGCCGCATCTCGACGGGCAGGATGCCCGCCATCGGCGTACCCTCGAGCGAGCGAGCGAGCAGGGCGTAGCCGCCACACTCCGCGACGAGCGTCGTTCCACGACGCCAGGCAGCTCGGAGCGCGTGAAACAGCGGCCGGCGTTGCCTGAGCTCGTCGAGGAAGCGCTCCGGGTAGCCTCCATGCAGCCAGACGAGCTGGGCACTCGGATCAGGAACGTCGCTGAGCGGGTCGAAGGGAGCGAGCTCGGCACCCGCCGCCTCGAGACGCAGGAGGTTTTCCTCGTAACGAAAGCGGGCACTCGGGCCAACGGAGATCGCCACCGTCGCGCGAGTCCGGCTAACGAAGAGCTCCGCGTCAGCGAGACGGGGATGCGAGGCTCGCGCGAGGAGTGCCTGGAGATCGAGTCGCCGAGCAACGGTGGCCGCTGCCCGCTCGAGCCACCCTCGGGCACCAGGGAGCTCGGCCGGATCTACAAGTCCGAGGTGGCGGCGCTCGAGACCAGCGAGCTCCCCCTCTCCAATCCAGCCAAGGACCTCGAGCCCCACCGACCCGACTCCCTCCATCGCGAGCGCAGCGTGTCGCTCGGACCGCACCCGGTTCACCACGACGCCGAGGGGTCGGATCCCCGAAGCGACGCTCAGCCCGAGGGCAACCGCTCCTAGCGTCTGACCACTCGAGCGGGCGTCGAGGACGAGGACCACGCTCAGACCCAGGCTGCGAGCGATTCGGGCCGACGAGGCCACAGCGTTCCCGCTCGTCGAGCCGGGCGCACCGTCGAGGAACCCCATGACCCCTTCGACGATGACCACGTCCGCGCCCCGGGCGGCAAGTGCCAGCGAGCGTGCCGGACCCTGCGGCCCCGTGAGGTACTCGTCGAGGTTCATCGCAGGCCGGCCTGCCGCCCACCCAAGGAGACGAGGATCGAGGTAGTCTGGCCCGACCTTCGCGACGCCGACGCGCAGCCCCCGACGGCGCAGCGCGGCGACGAGCCCGAGACTCACCGCAGTCTTGCCGCCGCCGCTTCGAGCGCCGGCAACCATGATGACCCGCGTCAGTACTCGATACCCTTTCGGGCTTTGAAGCCCTGATCGTAGGCGTGCTTGATCTTTCGCATCTCCGTCACTGTGTCGGCGAGGCCGATGAGGCCCTCCGGGGCGCTCCGGCCGGTCACGACGACGTTCGTACGCCCCGGACGACTCGCGAGGGCGTCGAGGACGTCCTGCTCAGCGATCCAGCCGTAGCGGATCGGGTAGGTCAGCTCGTCGAGCACGATGAGGTCGTACTCACCGCTCGCAAGACGCTCCTTAGCGAACGCCCACGCCTGGCGGCCGAGCTCCGCGGTCCGCTCGAGGTCCGTCGACTCCCAAGTAAAGCCATCTCCGAGGGCGTAGAACTCGATGCCGAGGTGGTCGGCAAGCTTGCGCTCTCCGACCTTCCAGGTGCCGCTCTTTAGGAACTGGACCACGAGGACCCGCCACCCGCGAGCCCACGCTCGCGCCATGACACCAAAGGCCGCCGACGATTTCCCTTTGCCGTCGCCCGTGTTGACCAGGAGACGTGGTGGCTGTGGCACAACGGGCAGCCTAGCGCTGACTCGATCCGACCGGTGGCCTCACTCCGCGTTCCACCACGAGGCACGAGCCGGTCGGATCGCTGCCCACACCTCGCCAAGCGCGATCGTGCCTCCGAACGCGCCCGGCGCCGTCGCCGTGATGCGAACATCGTCGCCGTCGAGGAGCCAGGTTCGCTCGCTCCCATCGCCGACTCGGATCGGTTCACGACCTCCCCAGGTCGCCTCGAGCAGCGAGCCCACCTCTGCGCGGGCTGGACCAGAGACCGTCCCCGAGCAGAACAAGTCTTCGCACTCGACCGGCGCCCCGCTCACAGTCAGCTGCGCGAGCATCTGCCCTGGAGTCCAGTACGTCGTTCGTGCTGGCGGCGTCGCGATGACGGTTCCGTTGAGCTCGACCCTGAGACGCAGGTCGAGGCACCACGGGTCGTCATCGACCAGGTACGGCGCCGGAGGCGGATCCTGGAGAGGAGGGGCGACGCGTGCGGCGCGCAGCGCTTCGAGCGGCGTCAACCACGTCGCGATCGACGTCGCGAACGACTTGCCGTTGAAGGGTCCGAGAGGGAACGTCTCGAGGGCTTGGATGTCGCGCGCACTCCAGTCGTTTGCGAGCACGACACCAGCGACGTACGAACTCATCTCAGCAGGTCGAAGCGGCGTGCCGCGGGGCGATGGCTGCCCCACGACGAAGCCCACCTCGGCCTCGAAGTCGAGCTTGGTGCTCGGCACCACGGCCGGGCCCGCGGCACCCTCAATGAGGCCCCACGGGCGCTGGACCGCCTCGCCCGAGGGCAGGACGGTCGACGCGCGCCCGTGGTACGCAATCGGCTCGAGGCGCCACTGCGGAGGCAGCGGCGGCCCACTCGGACGAAAGATGCGTCCAGCGTTCGACGCGTGCGCCTCAGAGGCGTAGAAGTCGACGTAGGTCCGCGGCCGGATCGGCGCGAGGAGCCGCAGCTGCGCGACCGGCTGCAGCCACCGCGCGACACCATCGTGTGGCTTGCCCGTCGCGAGCGACTGTAGCTCGCCGCGCAGCCTGCTGAGTACGCTCGGCCCGCGGCCAAGGAGGGGACCGAGCGTTGAGGCTTCGACCATAGAGCGGTCGACGCTGCGCAGCACGCCGAGCTCGACGAGCGGCGCGAGGACCAGCCCAGCGTCACCGAGCCGCACCACCACCCCCTCGGGAGTCACGCCAAGAGGCAGGTGATCGAGACCGAAACCGTGATCGAGGTCCACGTCGAGCCACGACTCCGGCTGTGCCATGTCCTCACCGTAGCACCGAGCCGCCCCTCCGTCCCCTCGGGGTGCGCGCGCCGCACGGGTAAGCTCGGAGCTCATCGAACGATTCTCGGGCAACACGCGGCTTGCAGACGGTGTGGTCATCTCGCTCGGTGACGAGGACCGGGCTTTGGCTCGCGCGCTCGGCTACGCGAGCGTTCCTCACGCCTCGATGGCCGAGCTGCGCTGGGCGCTCGATGCCTTCGGCGCACTCGTCGTCATCGCTCCGGTGCCCGTCGTCGTGCGAGCGCTCGCGTCGACGAGGCTCGCGCCAAAGCACGAGACGCCGGCCGTCGTCGCGCTCGATCGCCACCGACACTTTGCCGTCGTCATCCTCGGCGCACATCGGGGGGCAAATGAGCTTGCGCGCCGTGTGAGCGCTGCCTCGGGAGCGGTCCCAGTCGTCACGACGTCAGCAGACGAGAGCGGTGCTCCGATCCTCGAGGAGCTCCCGGGACTCGCACGAGAGCCGCTCGACCCCGGACTCCAGCGTCGCCTCAACGACGGAGCAGCTCTGCGCGTGGCCCCACGGTCAGGGCTCATGCTCGACGGGGGCCTCAGCTCGCTCGAACGCGAGGGAGCTGAGCCCGCCGTCACCGTCAGCGTCAGCGAAGACCGCGACAGCCCTCCTCCGCGCATCATCCCTCGGACCGTCGTCGTCGGCGTCGGCCTCGCACAGCGTGCGACGGCTGACGACGTCCGCACCGCTCTCGAGCGAGCGCTGGCAGAGGCCCACCTCGAGCCGGCCGCCGTCGCTGCCCTCGCCACGATCGATCGGCGTCGACTACACCCTGCGCTCCTCGCTCAGGGACTCCCCCTCGTCGGCTTCTCGGCGGCTCAGCTCACCACGGTTCGGGTGCCACACCCTTCGAGCGTCGTGGCGGAGGCCGTTGGCACGCCCTCGGTCGCCGAGGCCGCCGCCTTGCTCCTCGCTGGCGACGGCGCAGAGCTCGCCTACCCGAAGCGCGCCAACGGTCCGGTGACGATCGCGCTCGCTCGCCGTTCGCACCCCCTCGGTCGGGTCGTCGTCGTCGGGCTCGGGCCCGGAGCTCCCGACCTCCTTACCCCGCGAGCGCGAGGCGCGCTGGCGACGGCGTCCGTCGTCATCGGCTACCACGCCTACCTGACCCAGGCCGCCTCGTTCCTCGGGCCACGAGCACGGCTCCTCAGCTACGCCATCGGAGAGGAGGAAGAACGCGTGGAAGCGGCCATCGCCCACGCGCAGCGTGGAGAGCTCGTCGCGCTGCTTGCCTCGGGCGATCCTGGTATCTACGCGCTCGCATCGCTCGCCGTCGAGCGCGGCGCTCATCGTGTGCCCGTCGAGGTCGTGCCCGGCATCAGCGCGTCGTACGCCACGGCCGCTCGCGCTGGCGCTCTCCTCGGCCACGACCACGCCGTCATCTCGCTCTCAGACCTCCTCACCCCGTGGCACACCATCGAGCGTCGCCTCGAGGCTGCTGCTGCGAGCGACCTCGCCATCGTGCTCTACAACCCTCGATCCAAGCGGCGCAGTTGGCAGCTCGACAAGGCCCTCGCGATCGTCGCCCAGCATCGGCAACCCTCCACCCCGGTCCTCATCGGCCGCAACGTCGAGCGCGACGGCGAAGCGCTCGTACTCACCACCCTTGGCGAGTGCGACACGAGCGCCGTCGACATGCTGAGCCTCGTCATCGTCGGACCCTCGACCTCTCGGACTCACGCAGGCCTCGCGCTCACGCCGCGCGGGTACCGGTCATAGCGATGGCCGTTCGCATCACCTCGAGCGCCTGCAGCGGCTGCGGGCTGTGCATCGTCACGTGCCCCCACCGCGCACTTCGCCCAGCGTCCGCGGCTCCGCGGGTGCTGCCCGATCGGTGCGACGCCTGCGGTGAGTGCTGGGACGTCTGCCCGACGGGGGCGATCGTCGAGGTCGAGGAGCGCCCATGATCGATGGCGGCCGCGCGAGCGAGCTTGAGAGCTACGGCATCATCGAGCGCGAGGTCGACGTCGCCCGCTTCGGCCCGCTCGCCAGAGCCGTCGCACGGCGCATCGTGCATGCGACGGCTGACCCGACGCTCGTCGCCGACCTCGTCGTGCCCGAGCCCGCGGTGCGACTCGCCGTCAACCTGCTCCGAGGTGGCGCCACCGTCGTCGTCGACTCACGGATGGTCGCAGCGGGCACACCGCGGCTCACGCCGGTGGTCAGCCTCGATGCTCCGGTCAGCGCGACCGAGACAGCTACTCGTGCTGCCCGTGCCATGCGGGCGACGCTCGACGCGGTCTCAGGACCTGCGATCGTAGCCATCGGCAACGCACCGACGGCGCTCGAGGCAGTCCTCGACGATCCACGCCGTGTCGGTGTGGTCCTTGGGTTCTGCGTAGGCTACGTCGGCGCAGCCGAGGCCAAAGCACACCTCCTCCGCTCTGGCCTGCCTGCGTTGACGCTGCTCGGTCGGCGTGGCGGCAGTCCCGTGGCAGCCGCGGCGCTCAACGCGATCGCCATCTTGGCTAAGGAGGCACCGTGACACGGCTTGCGCCACCGACGGATCTCGTCGTGCTCATCGGGCACGGCACGCGCAGCGAGCTCGGGCAACGTGAGTTTCGCGCGCTGGCCGCGAGAGCTCGCGAGCACTTTGGGGTCCCGGTGGTGCCCGGCTTCATCGAGTTCGCCTCCCCGACCATGTTCGAGGCGGCCGACGAGGCAGCCCGGCTCGGTGCGCACCGCATCACGGTTGCACCTGCCGTCCTCGTCGGCGCAGGTCACCTCAAGGACGACGCCGCTGCGGTGGCGGCACGCCTTCGAGCCGCGGCTCCAGCTGCGAGCGTGCGGCTCGCCTCGGCGCTCGGAGCTCAGCACGAGCTTCTCGAGCTTGCGTGCACGCGGGTCCTCGCGGCCGCTGGAGGGAGCATCGACGGGCTGCTCGTCGTCGCTCGGGGGAGCACAGACCCAGCTGCCAATGCCGAGGTCGCCAAGATCTCCCGCCTGCTCGCCGAGCGTGTCGGCGTCGATCTCGTCATGGAGGCCTTCGTCTCGCTCGCGCGCCCGAGCGTCGTCGAAGGGTTACGACGCCTCGTGCGACTCGGCGCTCGCCGGGTGGTCGTTGCGCCGTGGTGGCTCTTCGCCGGCGTGCTCCTCGACCGCGCCGCGCACCCGGTCCGTGAGGCGGGACGGGTGCTCGGCGTCGAGGTGCGTGTCGCCGAGCGCTTTGGACCTGACCCGGCTGTCCTCGACGCGCTGTGGTACGGCATCCTCGACGCGTGGCGTGGGGTACGTCGTACGTGCGACGACTGCCTGTGGCGTCCTCCGTTCAGTACTCGGCCCCCACGAGACGTGGCTCCCACCTCAGTTCGACTCGAGATCGGCATCGGAGCCCGCGAACCGCACCGTCTCGCACGCTTCTGGTCGGACCTCCTCGGCTACCGTGTCGGCGACCTCGACGCCGCCGGCGCCTACCTCGACCTCGTTCCGCCATCGAGCGAGCTTCCCATCGTCTTTCTCCAGCGTCTCGACGACGTCAGCCGAGCCACGAACCGGGTCCACCTCGACCTCTACAGCGACGACCGGGAGGCCATGCGTGAGCGCGCGCTCGCGCTCGGGGCGACGCAGCGATCGACGCTGCGCTCCGGCGCGGAGGGAGGAGCGTGGTACGTCCTCGCTGATCCAGAGGGCAACGAGTTCTGCGTCATGCAAGCAGATGAGCCCGACGCTGATCGAGGTCGACCGAGCCCAGGCGCGAACACCCACGTGGCGACTCCCCCCACCGGGCCCTGGCACGACTAGCGTGGCAGACCGTGACCCTCCTCCCCCTACCTCACGCTGGTCGACGCTACAGCATCGAGCGCCGCGTCCTGCTGTCTGACACGACCCCACAAGGGCGACTTCGCCTCGACGCCCTCGCACGCGTCCTCCACGACGTCGCTACCCTCGACAACACCGACGCGCCGCTCGCCGACAAGGGACTCTGGGTGATCCGCTCGATCGACCTTGACGTCGCGACGTGGCCTCGCTACCTCGATGAGCTCGAGGTTACGACCGCGGTCTCAGGCACCGGACGCGCGTGGGCAGAACGGCGAACGGACATCACCGTTGCCGGGCGCACTGTGGTCGCTGCGGCAACGCTCTGGGTCAACACGAACCCCTCGACCGGTGCACCAGCCTCGCTTCCAGCCGGCTTTGACGAGGTCTACGGCGCGGCCGCGGCCGGCCGCCACGTCCGTCCGAGCCTCGTGCTACACGAGCCGACCGCTGCACCCGAACTCGTCATCCACCTCGACGTGCGCCTGAGCGACCTCGACATCGTCGACCACGTCAACAACGCCGTGCACCTCGCCTTCGTCGAGGAGGCCCTGTGGCGCGGCCAGATTGCGCACGCAACGCTCGAACCCTCCTGCCAGCTTCGCATCGAGTTCCGCCGCTCGCTGCCACGAGGACCACGGGCCACGGTCACGCTCTACCGCGCGGACGACGTCGTCATCACCGTCGGCGACGACGACGGCGTGAGCTCCATCGCCCGGGTGACCCGCTCGAACCTTGCGACATCACTCCCGGCGACGTAGCTCACGCTCCAAGGGGCTCGAGCGGCGCGTAGCGGCCGAGCTCGCCGGAGCGCACGAGCCGGCTCGCACGAGCGATGTCAGGAGCGAGGTAGTGGTCGAGCTCGTAGTGAGGAACGTGACGGCGAACGAACGCGACCACGCCCTCGAGCGACTCGGAGCTCCTTAGCGGACGGCGGAGCTCAATGCCCTGCACGGCGGCGAGAGCGGTGATCGCGACCACCGTCTGGGCATTTGCCACGACTTCTTGGAGCTTGCGAGCGGCGAAGGTCGCCATCGACACGTGGTCCTCTTGGTTCGCGCTCGTTGGGAGCGAGTCAACCGAGGCCGGGTGAGCGAGCGTCTTGTTCTCGCTTGCAAGCGCAGCGGCAGTGACCTGCGCGATCATAAAGCCTGAGTTGACGCCACCGTCTCGGACGAGAAACGGCGGCAGCCCAGAGAGGGTGTGGTCCACGAGCAGCGCAAGCTGCCGTTCGGCGAGGCCCGCGACCTCAGATGCCGCGATGCTCAGCACGTCCGCGGCGAAGGCGACCGGTTCGGCGTGGAAGTTCCCGCCCGAGAGGACCTCTCCTGTCTCGACGAAGACGAGGGGGTTGTCAGTGACGCCGTTCGCCTCTCGGACCAGCACCGACGCCTGCTGGCGGACGAGCTCGAGCACGGCTCCGAGGACTTGGGGCTGACACCGCAGCGAGTACGGGTCTTGGACCTTGCCGCAGTCCTGGTGGCTCTGCACGATGCCAGAACCCTCGAGGAGTGCGCGCAGCGCAGCAGCCACCTCACCCTGGCCTCCGTGGCCGCGCAACGCGTGGATCCGAGGATCGAAGGGGACGAGGCTACCTGCGGCGGCGTCGACGGCCAGTGCCCCTGCCACGATCGCAGCGCGAAGGAGCCGCTCGAGCGCAAAGAGCCCCGCGAGCGCCAGCGCGGTGGAGACCTGCGTGCCGTTGATGAGCGCGAGCCCCTCCTTCGGCCCAAACGTCACTGGCTCAAGGCCAGCTGCTCGCAGTGCCTCGGCAGCGGGCACACGCTCGCCTCCGACGACTGCCTCGCCGATGCCGAGCAAGACGGCACCGAGGTGTGCGAGCGGCGCGAGGTCGCCTGAGGCACCGACGGAACCTTTGGATGGGATCACGGGCAGCACGTCGTGGTTGAGCAGCGCGAGCAACGCTTCGACGATGGCTCGGCGCACGCCGGACGCGCCTCGTGCGAGGCTGAGGACTTTGAGCGCGATCACGAGGCGCACCACGGAGGGCTCGAGCGGCTCTCCGACGCCGACCGCGTGAGACAGAATCAGGTTGCGCTGGAGGAGCTCGAGTTGCCCTCGGGGGATCTTCGTCGTCGCGAGCCTCCCAAAGCCCGTGTTGATGCCGTAGGCAGGCTCGTCGCGGTCGGCGATGCGCCGGACCGTCTGCGCCGCCGCGTCGATGCGGGGCCACGCCGACGCGTCGAGCGCCACCTGCTCTCGCTCCTCCCACAAGTGACGCAGCTGCTGGAGCGTGACCTCTCCTGGCACGAGCAGCATCGGACCTCCCTTGCGCTGTTCGGCGGCATCGTAGCGACGGCCAGGCGGCTCACGCAACTCGCACTCGGTAGCATCGTGCGCAGTGCCCTCGTAGCTCAGTGGAGAGAGCAGCTGCCTTCTAAGCAGTCGGTCGCAGGTTCGAATCCTGCCGAGGGCGCTGGTGAGCCTGGGTCCTTCACCCCGACGGGGTGGGCGTCAGCGCGCTCGATCCATCCTTGGCGAGTCGGGTAAGCCGCCGCTCCCTCGTCGCTACGAGCGAGGCCCGCGTCTCGTCCCGAGACGACCTCGACGCCGGCGACCGCGCCGCCCGACGTCGAGGTGCGCCCGCCAGCCACGACGTCGAGTCCGCAGCGCCGGCTGAGACCTGGCGGCGGCTGCGACAGCGACGCCGTGCGCCGAGCGCGCGAGCCACGTACCGGTGCGCCAACCGACCAACGCCGGGCGCCTGCCCGGCTTCGGACATCGAGGCCCCGACCCCACGAGGCTCTCGCTCTCGCGCCGGTGACGTCGCTAGCACCCTTGATCTCCCGCCCCTGCTTCGAGCTCCGTAGCTGGCAAGCCTCGAGGACACCCTGTGCGACGCTGCCGCACCCGACCCCGGCAGCGTCGCGACGCCACGACCTGCCCAAGGGCGACCTCGCGTGAGCGCGCGAAGCCTACCCGGTCGCGCACCTCCCGGTGAGACCGCGGCAACCGAGCTCGCCTCGACGCTACGGGCCGGCCACGTCGGGGTGGGTTGCTTAAGCGGCGCGGTAGCCTGCTGAGCAGCGAGCGTGCCAGCGCGTAGGCTGCCATCGTCAGGCGAGATCGAGCTCAGCTCACGCGCGAGGAGGTGCACTCGCTCGATGACCACGCCCCAGCTACGACGGGCGCTCCGAGGCTGGCTAACC
Organism: Actinomycetota bacterium; assembly: GCA_004366215.1. Lineage (GTDB taxonomy): Bacteria > Actinomycetota > Acidimicrobiia > Acidimicrobiales > Acidimicrobiaceae > Acidimicrobium. The sequence goes on from SIRY01000185.1 coordinate 16,383, forward strand.
TGGGACGTCTTTGCGACGCTCGCGTTCGTCACCATCGGACGGCACGCCCACGGCCACGTCGATGACCTCCGCGGCGTGCTCGCGACCTGGTGGCCCTTTGGTGCCGGCGTCGCGGTGGGATGGCTGCTCGTGCGCAGCCGCGGCCACACGCTCTGGCCCGGTGGCGTCGTCGTCTGGCTCAGCACGCTCACCGTCGGCATGGCCCTGCGTCTCGTTGCACATCAGGGTGTCGTCTGGCTCTTCGTCTTCGTCGCCGGCGCGTTCCTCGCGCTCTTTCTCGTGGCACCCCGACTTGCTGCTCGGCTCCTAGGCGGCGCGGGTCGTGGCCCACGAGGGCGCAGCCCGATCGCGACGTCAGAGTGATTGCAGCCGCAATCATATTGACCGCTACACTGTAGCGGTATGGCGCACCACCGATCCGCCGTGCTGGGCGCGAGCGCCGCCTTCCGCGGAACCCAGAACATGGCGCTGACGTCGATCGCGCTGCTCCTCCACGACGAGCTCCACGCAGACGCCGCTTCGATCGGACTCGTCGGAGCCCTCGCCGGTGCGGCAGGCGTCGTCGCCAACTTCGGCGTAGCCTCGCGCCTGCGGCCGAGCATGCTGCGAAGCGCGGTGATCGTGGCGGCCTTCGTGCTCCTTGGCGGGCTCGTCGTCATGGGGCTCGCGCCGAACCTCGCCGTCGCAGCAGCGGGCGCTCTCCTCGTCGGCGTGGCCGGCGGCCTCGGCATGCCGAGCCTGACGGGCCTTAGCCAGCTCCTCGCTCGGGACGCGTCCCGGCGAGAGCGCCAGCTCGCAGTGTTCACCCTCGTCCTCTCGGCGTCGCTCGCGGTTGCTCCGCTGATCGAAGGGGGCGTCCTTGCGCTGTCGGATCAGAACGTCCGCCTGACGTACCTCGTCTTTGGCCTCATGCCTCTCGTCGTCGCCGGAGCTCTCGTCTCGGTACGCCCAGTGCACGACGAGCCCCTGGAGCTGCGCCGCGAGCAGCCATCGGCCGCTGGCGGACACCCGCTGCGACTGCCCGGCCCTCGCATCGCGCTCATCGCCCAGCTCATGTACGCACTCCCGTTCGCCGCGGTGACGGCCTTCGGTGCTGCCATGGCGCGCTCCCTCCCGGGCGTCAGCGCCGCCACGGCACAGTACGCGTTCACGAGCTTCTTCGTCGCCTCGCTCGCTGCTCGCGCCCTCGTCGCAGCTCGCAGTCCGATCGCGAACAAGACACGTGTGCTCGTCCTCGCAGGCGTCGCCACCGTCGCCGGGGTCGCGCTCGCGACGGTCGCACCGACTTACCTGACGTTCATCCTCGCCATGGCGTTGCTTGGCGTCCCCCACGGCGTGATCTTCCCGGTCGCACTCAGCGTGCTCGCCGAGTCGGTCGAGCCAGCAGCTCTGCCGAAGGCGAACTCCTACCTCATCGGCGGGTCAAACGTCGTCGCGGTCGCGGCGCCCGCCATGCTCGGTTCGCTCGCAACCGCGGTGGGCTACCGTGGGATGGAGGCCTTCGTCCTCGCGCCCACGCTCGCTCTGGTCGCCGCCCTCGGGTGGGCACGGCGACACGCCACCTCGTCGGAGCACGTGGGACTTGCTCACGAGCGCTGAGCCGCCGGCTCCCTTTAAGCGATCAAGAGCTCGGCCACGCGAAACGCGAGGTCGAGCGACTGTCGAGCGTTGAGCCGGGGGTCACAGATCGTGTCGTAGGCGCGGCACAGCTCGGACTCGAGCACCTCTTGCGAACCGCCGAGGCACTCGGTGACGTCCTCACCCGTGAGCTCGAGGTGAATCCCGCCTGCGTGCGTACCGAGGCGACGGTGGACCTCGAAGAACCCAGCGATCTCATCCATGATGTCCTCGAACCGGCGGGTCTTGAGACCAGCCTCTGAGAGGAACGTGTTGCCGTGCATCGGGTCACAGAGCCACACGACGGGGTACCCCCCGTCACGGACCGCCTCGACGAGCGGGCCGAGCTGATCTCGGATCGCCTCATGTCCCATCCTCGAGATGAGTACGAGCCGACCGGGAGTCCGTTCGGGATCGAGCGTCGCGCAGAGCTCGAGGAGCTCGTCCGCCTCGACCTGAGCGCTCACCTTCACGCCGACTGGATTCGCGATCCCAGACGCAAAGCGCACGTGCGCGCCGTCGAGCTGGCGGGTGCGCTCTCCCACCCACACCATGTGGGCGCCGAGGTCGTAGAAGCGTTGCGACACCGGGTCACGCCGCGTGAGGGCCGCCTCGTACGGTAGGCGCAGGGCCTCGTGGGCCGTCCACACGGTCACCTGGTGGAGCACCGCTTCACGCTCGAGGTCGATGCCGCACCCCGCCATGAACCGCAGAGCGCGATCCACCCCATCTGCGATGGCCTGGTAGCGACGCCCCTCGGGTGACGAGGCGACGAAGTCGAGGTTCCAGCGGTGAGCTCCCGAGAGGTCAGCGAAGCCTCCCTGCGTCAGCGCACGCAGCACGCTCACGGTCGCTCGCGACTGATCGTAGGCACGCAGGAGGCGCTGGGGGTCTGGACGGCGTGCCTCGAGCGTCGCGACGTCGTCGTGGACGATGTGCCCACGAAACGCCGGCACCTCGCGACCGTCCACGACCTCGATCGGGGAAGAGCGAGGTTTCGCAAACTGCCCAGCGATCCTGCCGATCTTGACGACTGACACCCCTGACGAGTAGGTCAGCACGACCGCCATCTGGAGGATGACTTTGAGCTTGGCTCGAATCGAGGCGGCCGAGTGATCGTGGAAGCTCTCGGCACAGTCACCGGCCTGGAGCACGAAGGCTCGGCCGCGCGCAGCTCTCGCGAGCGCTGCGCGCAGGCGGTCGACGTCGCGCACGAGGACGATGCCCGGACGCTGCATGAGCTCTTTGACTGCATCGTCGAGCGCACTCCCATCAGGCCACGACGGCTGCTGCGCTGCCGGGTACCCTTGCCAATCCCAAGGGTCCCAGCTCGACTCCCGATGCGCCTCCACTTGCCCTCCTGACGGTAGTCTAAGGGCTCACTTGACCATGTCTCAGTCGCACCCTCAGAGAACCATGCGCGACGAGGTCGCCCCGCGATGAGCGGGCTCCGCTTCATCGTCCAGCTGGGGTCCCACGTGTTGCTCCGCGAGCTCGGCTCGCTGCTCGCAGAGATCGAGGCGCAG
>SIRY01000186.1 GCA_004366215.1 Actinomycetota bacterium
GCCCCGGGCTCGGAGATGGAGCAGGCTGTCGGCCATGACCTGCCTACGACCGCCGAGGATCGCGCGCGAGCAGGGGTGGCGGCGGTGAGCTTCGCCGTCGAACTCGTCGTGCTCGTCGCGGCGCTCTCCGTGAGCTGGGTCGTCCTCGGTACCTACATGCACGGCGTCTACGAGGGGCGCTACCCGATCCTGCGTCGGCTCGAGCGGCCGCTGCGTCGCGTGCTGGGGCTCGAGGATGCCCCCGAGCAGTCCGCGTGGAGCTACTGCCGCTCGCTCCTCGTCTTCTCGGGCGTCTCGATCCTCGTCACCTACCTCATCCTCGTGAGCCAGGCGAGGCTACCGCTCAACCCTCAGCACCTCGTGGGCGTGCCACCAGCGCTCGCGTTCAACACCGCGGTGTCGTTCGTGACGAACACGGACTGGCAGAACTACGCCGGCGAGACCACGATGTCCTACCTCTCGCAGATGGCGGCGCTCGCAGTGCAGAACTTCGTGTCTGCTGCCGTCGGGATGGCCGTCGCCGTTGCGCTCATCCGCGGCATCGCGTCTCGAGGGCGGGCGACCATCGGCAACTTCTGGCTCGACACGCTGCGCGGTGTGCTGTGGATCCTGCTGCCACTCGCGCTCGTCGCCACCGTCGTCTTCGTGTGGCAAGGAGGCGTCGAGACGCTCGGGGGACCAGTGCACATCGTCGACGTGCTCAACGGCGTGCACCAGACGATCCCGCGTGGTCCGATCGCTTCCCAGGAGGCGATCAAGCAGCTCGGCACCAACGGAGGGGGCTTCTTCGGTGCGAACGGGGCGCACCCGTTCGAGAACCCTACGGGTCTGACGAACCTCGTGTCGGTCTACCTCATGCTCGTCATCCCAGTCGCCCTCACGGCCACGTTCGGTCGAATGGTGGGGAGCCGACGCGACGGCCTCGTGCTCCTTGGGACGATGGCGGTGCTCTTTGCCGCGACGCTCGCACTCGCCCTCGTCGCCGAGCACGGGGCCAACCCAGCGGTTCGCGACGCCGCCGGCAGCATCGCGCGCAGCGGCAACCTCGTCGGCAAGGAGGCGCGCTTTGGCATCGACAACTCGGTGCTCTACAACGTGACCGCCACCCAGACCTCGACCGGAGCCGTCAACTCGTCGATGGACTCCTACACCCCGATCGGTGGTCTTGCCATGATGCTGGGGATGGTGATCGGGGAGATCTCCCCAGGCGGCGTCGGCAGCGGCCTCTACACCATCGTCGCCTTCGCGATCGTCACCGTCTTCATCGCGGGGCTCATGGTCGGACGCACTCCGGAGTACCTCGGCAAGAAGATCCAGCGCGCAGAGATCATCTGGGCATCGGTCGCGGTGCTCGTCATGCCGATCACGGTCCTCGTCGCGACCGGCGTCTCGATGGCTCTGCCGAGCGCTCGCCACGCGATGGGCAACGGTGGTCCCCATGGGTTCTCGGAGGTCCTCTACGCGATGCTCTCGCAGGGCAACAACAACGGCTCGGCCTTCGGTGGTCTGAGTTCGGACACCCTCTACTACAACGTCGTCGGCGCCGTCGTCATGCTGCTCGGGCGCTTCGGCGTCATCGTGCCGGTGCTCGGGCTCGCTGGCAGCCTCGCAGGCAAGGGCGTCGTCGCGCGGAGCGCGGGGACGTTTGAGACGACGACGCCGATGTTCGCAGGGCTCCTCATCGGCGTCGTGCTCCTCGTCGGGGCGCTCAGCTTCTTCCCGGCGCTCGCGCTCGGACCGATCGCTGAGGCCGTCTCGCACGGGAGGTTCTTTCGGTGACGACAGCACCCCACGACGGTGCACCGCGTCGGCTGCGCTCGACGTCGTTTCGTGACCCGGCGCTGCTCCGTGAGGCTCTGCGCGGAGCGTTCGTCAAGCTCGACCCCCGCACCCAGGTGCGCAACCCGGTCATGTTCGTGGTGTACCTCGGCACCGTGGCGACAGCGGTGAGCTCCCTCGTCCACCCCTCGCGCTTCTCCTGGCTCGTGACGCTCTGGCTCGCGTTCACCGTGCTCTTTGCCAACTTCGCCGAGGCCGCAGCCGAGGGTCGTGGCAAGGCCCAGGCGGCTGCCCTCAGGCGCATGCGCTCTGAGATCACCGCGAAGCGTCGGCGTGCGGACGGCTCGTTCGAGGAGATCCCGGCTGCGCTGCTCAGCGCCGGCGACGTGGTCGCCTGTGCAGCAGGCGACGTCATCCCGGCCGACGGCGAGATCATCGAGGGCGTCGCTTCCATCGACGAGTCGGCGATCACCGGCGAGTCGGCGCCCGTCATTCGCGAAGCAGGGGGCGACCGATCCTCGGTCACCGGAGGAACCCGAGTCCTCTCGGACTCGATCGTCGTACGCGTCACGGCTCGCCCGGGCGAGAGCTTCCTCGACCGCATGATCGGGCTCGTCGAGGGAGCCCAGCGCCGGCGCACGCCGAACGAGGTAGCGCTGTCCATCCTCCTCGTCGCGCTGACCGTCGTGTTCTTTCCGGTCGTCGCGACGCTCGTCCCCTTCGGCCACTACGCGGGCAGCAGCGTCTCGCTCGTCGACCTCATCGCGCTGCTCGTGTGCCTCATCCCGACGACGATCGGTGCGCTCCTCTCGGCCATCGGCATCGCCGGGATGGACCGGATGGTGCGGCGCAACGTGCTCGCGCTGTCGGGGCGCGCCGTCGAGGCCGCCGGGGACGTCTCGACGCTCCTGCTCGACAAGACCGGCACGATCACCTTTGGCAACCGCATGGCGACCCGCTTCGTCGGGGTGGGTGGCGCGAGTCCAGGGGAGGTGGCTCACGCCGCCTGGCTCGCCTCGCTCGCTGACGAGACGCCCGAGGGCCGCTCCATCGTCACCCTCGCAAAGAACACCTTTGGCATCCGCGAGGCGGTGGCGGCCGCGACCCTCCAGTTCGTCCCGTTCTCGGCCACGACGAGGATGTCGGGCGTCGACGACGGATCGACCTCGATCCGCAAGGGTGCGACGGAGGCGATCAAGGCCTGGGTCACCGCGCGGGGGGGCCTCGTGCCCCAGGAGCTCGACGAGGTCGCCGCGGCGATGGCACGCGAGGGTTCGACGCCGCTCGCCGTGGCTGTCGACGCGACGGTGCTCGGCGTCGTCGAGCTCCGTGACGTCGTCAAGCCCGGCATCCGGGAGCGCTTCGACCAGCTGCGTCGCCTCGGGATCCGCACCGTCATGATCACCGGCGACAACCCGCTCACGGCCGCGGCGATCGCGGCGGAGGCGGGGGTCGACGCGTTCCTCGCCGAGGCGACCCCAGAGCGCAAGCTCGAACTCATCCGGGCCGAGCAGGCCGAGGGCAAGCTCGTCGCGATGACCGGCGACGGGACGAACGACGCGCCCGCGCTCGCCCAGGCGGACGTCGGTGTCGCGATGAACTCGGGCACCGTCGCGGCCAAGGAGGCGGCCAACATGGTCGACCTCGACTCGAGCCCGACCAAGCTCATCGACATCGTCGAGGTGGGCAAGCAGATCCTCATGACTCGCGGTGCCCTGACGACCTTCTCCATCGCGAACGACCTCGCGAAGTACTTCGCGATCCTGCCGGCGATCTTCGCCAGCGCGTACCCAGGGCTGCGGGTGCTCAACGTCATGCGGCTGCACTCGCCGCAGTCCGCCATCGTCTCCGCCGTCATGTTCAACGCTCTCATCATCGTCGCCCTCATCCCGCTCGCACTCCGAGGGGTTCGCTTCCGAGCCACCTCGGTCCGCTCCATCATCCGGCGGAACGTGTTCATCTACGGCGTCGGAGGCATCGTCGTTCCCTTCGTGGGGATCAAGCTCATCGACGTCGTCGTCACGCTTCTGAGGTGGTACTAGTGCTGCTGCTCCTCCGCCGAGCGATCGTCCTCGCGCTTGCCATGCTCGTCATCTGCGGCCTCGCCTATCCGCTCGCTGAGGTAGCGATCGCTCAGGCGTTCTTTCCGTTCCAGGCCGACGGATCGCTGACCGCTGAGGGGTCGCTCCTCATCGGCCAGCCGTGGCGAGGCCCACGGTGGTTCCAGGGCAGGCCTGACCGTGACGATCCGCTCGCTACGGGTGAGACGAACCTCGGCCCGCGCTCGCTCGTGCTCGTCCAGCAGACGAGAGCGCTCCTCGCGGCGTGGGAGCGTGAGGGGGTGCGCCCGACTGAGGAGCTCATCACCACCTCGGCGAGTGGGGTCGATCCTGACATCAGCCCCGCGAGCGCCCTCGTCCAGGTGCCCGTCGTCGCTCGCGCGACCGGTGTCCCAGCTGCGGTCCTTCGCAGGCTCGTCGAGCGGGTCGCGAGCGGGCCGGCGGCGTGGGTCTGCGGTGAGCGCGTCGTGGACGTGCTCGAACTCAACGTCGCGCTCGCACGCCTCGAGGCAACCCGCGCTGCTGGCCAGCGAGCTACCACTCAGGGTCAGGGTCGTAGTCACGCACGCCGATGACGTGGACGTCGATGCCGCGCGGCCCTGCCTGTCGCAGGAGTCGGCGCAGGATCGAGCCGTGGAAGAGCTCCTCTCGGCGACTGCGTCCCGAGGCGCCGACCACGATCTGGGTGACGGCGTGGGCGAGCGCCTCCTCGATGAGCGCGTCGGCGACCGA
>SIRY01000187.1 GCA_004366215.1 Actinomycetota bacterium
TGCGTGGGGGGGGAAGCGAGCTCGGGCGAGGAGCACACGACCGGCCCCTGCCGGGAACGCGTCGACGAGGCCCTCACCGACGTAGGACGTCGGAACCAAGTCTGGTCGGAGCCGCACCTCACAGAGCGCCCGAGCTGTCGAGGGTCCGATCGCAGCGAGGCGAACGCGACCAAGACGGCGAAGGTCGCCAACCGCGTCGACGACTCGAGCGACGGCGTTTTGGGAGGTAAAGACGATCCAGTCGTACGCCTCCACACGCGCGAGCGCCTCGAGGAGCGTTTGGCCGCCGTCCGACGGAGGCCCAAGCTCGATCGCGGGTGCGTCGATGACGAAGGCGCCACGGTCCTCGAGTGCGCGACGGAGAGGGTCGTTCTCAGCTCGTGGTCGCGTCACGGCGACACGGAGGCCTGCGAGGCTCAGTGACCGTCGCCACGGTCGGGCGTGGCCTGCGACCGGTCCGATCACGATGGTGCTCGGCGCCTCGACCGCCATCGTCTCGAGCGTGCTAAGGTCGCCGACGCTCACCACCTCGTTCGGCCACGAGGCTCGAGTGATGACCGCCACCGGCGTCGTCGGGGATGCTCCGTGGGCAATGAGCTCCTTGGCGATCGCTCCCCGCGAGCCGACACCCATCAGGACGACGATCGTCAACCCGCTCGCAACGAGGGCCGACCAGTCGTAGTCGAGCGCGGCGTCGCCATGTCGGTGACCAGTCAGGACGATGAGGCCGTCCGCGAGGCCGCGGTGCGTCAGCGCGATGCCTGCCGCCGCCGCGGCTGCCGTCGCGCTCGGCACGCCCGGTACGACCTCAACCGCTACCCCGGCCTCGAGCAGGGCCTCGAGCTCCTCTCCTCCCCGTCCGAAGAGGAACGGATCGCCGCCCTTGAGGCGCACGACGAGGTCGTGGTGCGCTGCAAGCTCGACGAGCAAGTCGTTGATGGCGCGCTGCGAGAAGGGTCGTCCGGGCCGCTTGCCGACGTCGAAGACCTCGGCGCCAGGGCGGACGAGCGCCCGCACCTCGGAGCCGACGAGCGCGTCGAGGACCACCGCGCCGGCTCGACCGATCAGCTCCTCGGCTCGCACCGTCAGCAGCGATGCGCTCCCTGGGCCAGCGCCTACCAGCGCCACTCGACCCATCACGCCTCCTCGATGCCCTCGAGGAACCCTCGCGCGCCGAGGCGCTCGAGGGTCGCAGCTACGTCACGACCGAGCTCCTCAGGATCGACCCCACGACGCGTCACTTCGAGTTGCCGCTCGCCGAGCGGGTGCACCGCGACGGCGCGCATCGTCACGGCGCTGGCGCTCGCGTGCGCTCGGACACCGAGCGGAATGCTACATCCGGTACCAAAGGCCGCGAGCACCGCACGCTCGGCGGTGACCTCCACCCGTGCCTCGTGGTCGTCGAGCGACCGCAGCCGCTCGAGGAGGGCAGGATCGTCAGCACACTCGACGGCGATCGCCCCTTGGCCAGCCTGCGGGCACAGCACCTCCTCTGGCACCGGCCACCAGGGCGGATCAGCGATGCCGAGACGCTCGAGAGCCGCGACCGCCATCACGATGGCATCTAGCTCTCCAAGACGGCGCAGCCGAGTGCGCACGTTCCCACGAATGGCGACCACCTCGAGGTCAGGCCGCAGCAGACGGAGCTGCGCAGCGCGCCGCGGAGCCGACGTACCGATGCGCGCCCCCTCCTCGAGAGCCTCGAGCGGCGTACCGACGATGGCGTCCCGGGCGTCAGCGCGTGAGAGGACCGCACCGAGCTTGAGCGGACCCGCGGTCGAGGGGAGGTCCTTCGCCGAGTGGACCGCAAGATCTGCGCGTCCCTCGAGCACCGCAGCCTGCACCTCTTTGACGAACACCCCTTGGCCGGCCATCTCGCTCAAGGAGCGATCGCGCTCGCGGTCTCCACGCGTGGTCACGAGCACGAGCTCGTAGTCGCCGAGCAGCTCACCCACACGTCGAGCCTGCCACTGAGCGAGTTCGCTCGCCCGCGTCGCGATGCGCAACGGTGGCATCACAGGTCGAAGAGGCTGCGCAGCGCAGCGAGCAGCGGGCCGAGGTCGTCAGCAGAGGACGACGCCTTGCGCAGCGCGCTGCTTGGACCGTGCAGCAGCTTGCGCACGAGGCGGTGACTGAGCTCTTCGAGCGCACGGCGCGCAGCCTCGTCGTCACCGACGCGTCGGAGCGCGCGTTCGAGCTCGGCACGTCGCAGCGCTTCCGCCCGCTCGTAGAGCAGCGCCAACGTCGGATTGAGCTCACCGGCGTGTAGGAGCGCACCGTCTTGACCAAGCGCGCGCTCGATGACGAGCTCTGCGTCTGTCATCGCCTCCTGGCGCCGCTCGAGCTGCCCGGCGACGAGACGATTGACCTCCTCGAGGTCGACGAGCCGCACCCCCTCGACCGCCGCGAGCCCCGGATCCGCTGCTCGCGGACGGCAGAGGTCCACCACACGCACCGGGTGGTCTCGGGGCACCATGGAGGGAGTCAGGATCGTCGAGGTTGCCGCCGTCGCGAGCACGACGGCGTCGAGGTGCGACAAGACGCTACCGAGCTCAGCGAGTGGGCGAACCCGCCACCCCTCGGGAGGCTCGCGGAGGAGCTCGTCGCGTCGGGTCAGCACGGTCACCTGCGCGCCACGCTCGGTCAGCACGCGAGCAACCTCGGTGCCTACAGCCCCGGTCCCGACGACACCGACGGCGACGCTCGAGGCCTCCGAGCCCGCGAGAGCGAGATCGCTCGCCATCGTCACGACTGACGCAGCACCGTGCGCGATCTGCGTCGAGCTCCGCACCTCTTTGGCTACCTCGAGCGCTCGCTCGAAGATGTGTGAGAGCTCTCCTCGAGCAAGCCGACGTGCTCGAGCGCGCTCGATCGCAGCCTTCACCTGCGCCACGACCTCGGACTCGCCGACGATGGCCGACTCCATCCCCGCGGCAACGCGGTAGAGGTGACGCAGCGCGCCAGTCCCGAAGTGCACGGTCGCAAGCTGCTCGACGACCGTGCGCTCGACCCCCAGCGCTGACGCCAAGGTCGCCACGCTGCGTTCGACCGCCGCGTGAAAGTGCGGTGCCGCAAGGTAGAGCTCGCTGCGGGCGCAGGTAGCGACGACCGCCGCCTCGACCACGACGCCCTCTGCGATCAACGACGCAAGCCCTGCCTCCACCTGCGCCGCTCGATCTCGATCGAGCGCACACGCCTCGAACCTCGAGCCAACCTCTCGCTCCGCAACGCTCACCGCGACGAGGGACACGTCACCTCACTCCGCTCCTGTGGCACTCCTGGCATCGCCACACGACGACAGCTCCCCGCCACCGCGCCGAAGCACGCACGCGACCCGCGGGCGTGCCACCCTGCACCGGGCCGTCGGCGAAGCGGCGCCCAAGGAGCGCGAGCACCGCTGCCCGCGCACCTTGGCTACGCAAGCGTCTCGCGAACCTTCTTGACGGCGAATGCCGCGAGCGCACCGAGTACCACGAGGACCAACAGCTTCTTCATGCGACCATGCTAGTCGCGCAGGCGGTCCCCGGCCAAGACCGGACTCATCCAGTCAACAGGTCGCGCGCGCCGATGTCTGCCGACGGGTGCCGCAGCTTCGACATAGCTCGAGCTTCGATCTGACGAATGCGTTCGCGCGTGAGGTGGAAGTACTCACCGACCTCCTCGAGGGTCCGCGGCTCACCACGGTCGAGCCCGTAGCGGAGGCGCAAGATCTCACGCTCACGACCGTCGAGAGGAGCGAGGAGTCTCGAGATCTCGCCCGGCAAGAGGTGCTCCGCAGCGACGTCGAAGGGGGAGGCCGCCTGACTGTCCTCGACCACGTCACCGAGCTCGGCATCCCCGTCGTCACGCAGTGGCTCAGACAGCGACACAGGCTCCGCGCGAAACCGCAGGGCCTCCACCAGCTTGTCGTAGGGCAGGTCCACCTCGCGAGCGAGCTCTTGAATCGTCGGCGCGCGACCGAGCTTGAGCTCAAGCTGGACCTGGGCACGCTGCACGCGCGAGAGCGAGTCGCCGGCGTGCACCGGCAAGCGAATGGTCCGACCCGTGTTGGCAATCCCGCGTGTGATCGCTTGTCGGATCCACCACGTCGCGTAGGTCGAGAACTTGAATCCCTTGCGCCAGTCAAACTTCTCCACCGCGTGGATGAGGCCCATGTTGCCCTCTTGGATGAGGTCGAGCAGCGGTAGTCCGGAGGCTTGGTAGCGCTTGGCGATCGAGACGACCAGACGAAGGTTGGCCTGGATGAAGGCTCGCTTGGCCTCGTCGCCACGTCGGACCACCTGCTCGAGCTCCTCGCGCCGCACCGGGTCACTCACCCCGGCGTCGAGCTCCCGCTGAGCCTGGCGCGCTGCGTCCATCCTGCGGCCAAGCTCGGCCTCGTCGTCCTTTGACAGCAGCTCGTGCGTTCCAATATCACCGAGGTAGAGACGAACGAGATCCTCATCTTCTCGGTCCTGACGCTCCTTCGTCACGAGTTCCCTACCCCCTGAGGACTCCCGAGAACACTGGCGAACCCGCGTCGACGGGCCCGCAGCACGCCGGACTGCACACCGCCATGCTGCCG
>SIRY01000188.1 GCA_004366215.1 Actinomycetota bacterium
GCCGATGAGGGTGTGCCCGTCGCGGGCGGCGAGCGCGGCCAGCTCGCCCACCACGGCGAGCACCGCCGCGACGGCGCGCTCCCCGGGAGCGTCCGACGGCGCCCCCTCGAGGAACGTCGGGGCGCTGCCGAGCGCAACGGACCCTCCGTAGAGCACCCGCACCGAGGCCGCTACCGACGCTGCAGCTCGTGCTGCCACGGCTGCTCGGACCAACGCCGCCGCCCGCGCCGCATCGCCTGGCGTCGCCGGCGTGCCGGTGCCGATGGCCCACACCGGCTCGTAGGCGACCACCGCGACACCGAGGCGGTCAACAGGGTAGCTCGCCACCACCGCCTCGAGCTGCCGACTCAGCACGCTCTCGGTTGCACCCTGGTCGCGCTCCGCCTGGGTCTCGCCTACGCACACGATCGGCGTCAGGCCCGCCCGTGCGCACGCGAGGGCCTTCTCGGCTACCACAGCGTCCGACTCGCCAAAGAGGCGACGGCGTTCGGAGTGGCCGACGATGACGTAGCGCACGCCGAGCTTGGCCAGCATCGGTGCGCTGACCTCCCCCGTGAAGGCACCAGCGTCGTGTTGACTCACGTTCTGGGCGCCAAGGCCGATCGGCATCGCATCAGAGTCGATAGTCAACTGCGCTGATCGCAGCGACGTGAACGGTGGGCACACGACAACCTCGCTCCGGCGGTAGTCGGCCGCGTCGAGGAGGTGGTAGAGCCGTTGGAGGTACGAGATCGTCGCGAGGTGGTCGTGGTGGAGCTTCCAGTTGGCGACGATGAGCCGGACACGGCCGCTGCGCGGGTCTGGCTCGGCGCGAAGCGAGTGACTCCGCGTCATCAGCGCTGCTCCCACGACGCCCGAAGCGCAGCGAGACCCGGCAGATCCCCCCGCTCGAGAAACTCAAGAGAGGCACCGCCGCCGGTGGAGAGGTGGCTGATGCGGTCAGCAAGGCCCGCCTCACGCACGGCGCGGGCCGAGTCGCCCCCACCGACGACACTGTAGGCGCCAGACGCGGCGACCGCGCGAGCCACGCCGTCGGTACCGGCTCGAAAGCGCGGGTCCTCGAACACGCCCATGGGACCGTTCCAGAAGATCGACCGCGCCCCCCTCAGCGCTTCGGCGTAGCGTTCGATCGTCGCCGGTCCGATGTCGAGACCTCGAAAGCCGTCTGGCACGTCGCCTTGGACGACTGCAGGCTCCGCCCTCGAGGCCTCGGGACCAACCGGTTCCGTGCTCTCGAGGGCCACGACGTCGACCGGGAGCGCAATGCGTCCCGTCGCACGCAGCTCGCGACACGCCTCGGCGAGCTCTGGCTCGACGAGCGAGTCGCCAACCTGATGACCCTCGGCATAGAGGAACGAGAACGCCATCGCGCCCCCGATGAGCACCTGATCGACCCGACCGAGTAGCGACCGAAGGAGTCCGAGCTTGTCAGACACCTTCGCTCCCCCAATGATCGCGACGTAGGGCCGCGCGGGACTCTCGAGGAGCCTAGAGAGGTGCTCGACCTCGTCGAGGACGGTCACGCCTGCAGCGGAGGGCAGCAGCGTCGCGACCCCGACCACCGAGGCGTGCGCCCGATGCGCTGAGCCAAAGGCGTCGAGCACGAAGGCGTCGTGACCGTCGGCGAGCTCACGCGCAAAGCTAGGGTCGTTGGCAACCTCACGCGGGTCGAACCTCACGTTCTCGAGCACGCTCACGCCCGGGACTCGCTCCTCGAGGATCCGTGCGACGGGCGCCATAGAGTACCGCGGATCGACACCCTTTGGTCGGCCAAGGTGCGAGCACACCGTGACTCGTGCTCCCCGGCGCTGGAGCAACTCGATCGTGGGTAGAGCGCTGCGAATCCGAAAGTCGTCTGCGACCACCATCTCGGATCGCTGCAGCTGGAGCGGCACGTTGAGGTCTGCGCGAACGAGGACCCGTCGCCCCGCGAGGTCGCCGAGATCCTCGATGGTTGGCAGCTTCATCACAGCGACGCAAGCCCTCGAGCAACCAGCTCGACGAGGTCGAGGAGTCGGTGAGAGTATCCGGTCTCGTTGTCGTACCAGCCAAACGCCTTGACGAGGGTCATCCCGTTGCCGAGCGGCATCGTCATCGTGAGCGGCGCGTCGAAGGTGCACGACGCCGTCGAGCCGACGATGTCGCTCGAGACGAGGGGCTCCTCGGAGTACACCAGCTTGCCAACGAGCGGCCCCTCGGAGGCTGCGCGCTGGAACGCGAGGTTGACCGCGTCACGATCGACGTCCCCGTGGACGACCGCGTTGACGTCGGTGATCGAACCGTCGACGACCGGGACGCGGATAGCGCCACCGTCGAGACGGCCCTGCATCTCCGGGATGACGAGTGCCGTAGCTCTCGCTGCACCGGTTGACGTTGGCACGATATTGACCGCCGCTGCGCGCGCCCGTCGCAGATCTTTGTGTGGCAGATCGAGCAGGTTTTGGTCGTTGGTGTACGCGTGAACCGTGGTCATCAAGCCGCGCTCGACGCCGAAGGCGTCGTTGAGCACCTTGACCATCGGGACGAAGCAGTTGGTCGTACAGGACGCGTTCGAGATGATGACGTGCCGCTTGGGGTCGTAGAGGGCGTCGTTCACGCCCATGACGAAGGTCGCGTCGACGTTCGTCGCCGGAGCCGAGATGACTACGCTCCGCGCCCCGGCCTCGAGGTGGGATCGAGCCCGCTCGCCGTCGGTGAAGACGCCGGTTGACTCGACGACGATGTCGACCTCGAGCTCCTTCCAGGGCAGCTCGGAAGGCTGACGCTCGGCGAGCACGCGAATTCTGCGCCGCCCCACGACTAGATCGTCTCCCTCGATGGCCACGGGAGCGGGGAATGGACCGTGCGTCGAATCGCGCCGCAACAGCTGCGCGTTGACCGTCGCTGAGGTGAGGTCGTTGATGGCAACGATCTCAAGGTCAGACCCAGTACGTTCGATCGCTCTCAGGAACATCCGACCGATGCGACCGAATCCGTTGATCGCAACACGCATGCGCCTCTCCATCTCTCGATTGGCGCCCCGACGGGGCACAGCGAGGCTCAAGGTTAGTCACGTCGGCGAGCCGGCTCAGGCCCAAACGTGGCTGTTACCACCGACGTTCCCCCGATCGAAGGACACCGAGCTGCTCGAGAACCTCCCTCAGCGCTGCGGCCAGTCGCATCGGGTCGTGGGCCGCCTCCTGTGCCCGCAGTCGCCACGAACGCACGAGGACGTCGCGGTACCGGGCAGCGCGGGGAGTGAAACCGTGGTCGGCAACGACGGCGTCAACCCGAACACCGTGGGCCATGACGCGCTCGAGGTGGCCGTCTGCGTCCAGGTCCAACGTCTCTGCCTCTTGACGAGCGAGGTTGGCGACGAAGATGACTGGAGCTGGGGTGACGAGCAGCGCTTCTCTCACCCCTGGGCTGACGGCCGTTGCGAGGACCGAGGTGAACAGCGAGCCGGGGCCGAGCACGACCACGTCAGCATCGACGATCGCCTCCACGACCAGCGGGTTGACGGCGTCGGATGGGTCGACGGCGACCTCGCGTAGTCCACGAGCGAGGTGGATCGCAAGCTGGCCCGAGATGCTGTGGTCACCGACGGTCGTGGCCCGAAGGACGAGGGAGGCTTCACTCACGGGAAGCACTCGGATGTCCGTACCAGCGAGCTTGGCCACCGTCTCGAGCGCTTGGGTCAGCGACCCGTGCAGCTCCCACAGCGCGACGAGCAGCGCGTTGCCGAGTGGGTGCGGAGCAAGGAGCGGATGTCGCATGCGGTGCTCGAGCAGCTGCGCCAACGGCTCTTCCGGCTCGAGCAGGCTCGACACCGCGTGGCGAGCATCGCCGATACCCGGCAGGGCCGACTCGCGGGCCCGAAGCTTACCCGTCGACCCCCCGTCGTCAGCGACCCCGACGATCACGGTCAGCGACGCGCCCAGCTCGCGCAGGGCGCTGACCGACGCCGTGATGCCGTGGCCACCTCCGAGCACCACCGCCCTCACGTCCCGCGCTCCATGTCCCGATGGCGCTGCTCCACTGCTACCTCAAGTCCCCGAAGCATCGCTGCGACCTCGTCGGCGATCACGACTGAGCGATGCCGTCCGCCCGTACAGCCGATGCCGAGGTGCAGGTAGGCGCGCCCCTCAGCGACGTAGCGAGGCACGACGAAGCGGAGCAGCTCTCCGAGGTGATCGAGAAACTCGACCGCGTCGTCGCTACCGAGGACGTAGGCCCGCACGGGCTCGTCCCGCCCGCTCAAGGCCCGCAGCTCACGCCTCCAGAACGGGTTGGGAAGGAATCGCACGTCGAACAGGAGGTCGATGTCGCGCGGAATGCCGTACTTGTAGCCGAAGGACGTCACGAGTGCGCGCATCTGGGGCCGATCGGCGCTCTGCTCGAGGATGACGACGACCCGCGCGCGCAGCTCGTGGCTCGAGAGCTCCGAGGTGTCGATGATGGCGTCTGCGACCTCACGGAGCGGTAGCAGCAGACGTCGCTCCGTCGCGATCGCCTCGGCGAGGCCGCCGCCCTCAGCGAGCGGGTGTGGCCGCTTCGTGGCCTCGAACCGGGCGACGAGGACGTCGTCCTCGGCGTCGACGTAGAGCACCCGCACCACGACGCCGGCCGCGCGCAGCTCGCCGAGGAGCTCGAGTAGACGGTTCAGCTCCTCCCCATAGAGACGACCAACGACGAGCGCCAACCGCTGCTCGCCACCGTGGGCCGCGAGCTCGACGACTTTGGAGACCAGCGAGAGCGGGACGTTGTCGACGACGTACCAGCCCGCATCCTCGAGCGCCTCGCCCACCGTCGACCGTCCAGCCCCCGACAAGCCGGTGACGACCGCGACCTCGTTCACCGTCGCTCCCAGACCGTCACGAGCAGCCGCGGCAAGGTCGCGAGCAGCGCGCCGGCAGCCTGCTGCGCGAGCCATCCAGCTGGAGGCGCGAGCTCGCTGAACTCGCGGAGATCGAGTCCCGCAGCGAGCGCGGCCGAGAGGTACGACGAGAGTGGGCGGTGGACGAAGGGTATGTAGACGCCAGCGGCGACCTCCTCGACCGTCGCGTCCTCACGGAGGTAGTGACCGAAGCGCCAGTACGTCTCCCCAAGTTCGACGTCCTCGACGAGACCCGAGTCTGGCACCTGGATGAGCGGATGGTTGAGCGCGAGCACCAGTCGCCCTCCAGGCTCGAGGACACGCGCGATCTCCGACAACGCCCCCTCGAGATCCAAGACGTGCTCGAGCACCAAGACCACCGTCACCGTGTCGACACTCGCCGAGGCGATCGGCAACGCCTCCGCCGCGCCCCGCACGACCGGTGTCCGCAGCGCACGCGCCCGGCGCACCTGCGCCTCACTCGGCTCGACGACGAGCACGTCGACGCCGAGCGCGGCGGTGATGGCTCGGGCAACCTGCCCCTCACCGCCGCCCACGTCGAGCACGAACCTCGCGCCGTGGCACCGCTCAACCACCGCAGGGATGATCTGTTCGACGTACTCGATGTCGGCGCCTTCGGTGAAGTGCTCGTGCCACCAGCCCGCGTGCGATTCCCACAGGTCGCGCACCATCTTCGTCGCATCGGGCATGGCCCGAAACTCATCCAGATTCACCCACCCTCCCCGCGACGGCTCCGTCCTCGCTACGACCATAGAGTGGCCCGAGCCGCTCGCGGACCGCTCGAGCGACCGGCTCAGGCAACCCAGCTGCGCGCAGCTCCTCGTCCGACGCGCGCGCCACCTCGAAGATCGACCCAAACGTCTCGAGGAGGGCTGCACGCCGCCGAGGCCCGAGCCCAGGGATGCTCTCGAGAACGCTGCGCTCTGCCTCGAGGCTGCGCCGGCGGCGGTGGTAGGTGATCGCGAAGCGGTGCGCCTCGTCGCGCAGCTGCTGGAGGAGGTAGAGTGCCATCGTCCCTCGTGGAACGCGCACCGGTTGTGACGCGTCAGGTCGGTAGAGCTCCTCGAAGGACTTCGCGAGTGCGACGACAGCGAAGCGATCCGCGACGCCCCGCTCCTCGAGCAAGCGGGTGACGCCGTGGAGCTGTGGAGCGCCGCCGTCGAGCACGATGAGATCCGGCTCGTCGCCGAAGCGTTCGTCGCCTAGCCGATCCAATCGACGAGCGAGTACCTCACGCATCGCCGCCACGTCGTCGTTGCGAGGCACGCTCACCCGAAAGTGACGGTAGCGCTGGCGCCGCATGAGGCCATCCTCCATGACGACCATCGACCCGACGTACGCGCGCCCTTGGAGGTGGCTCATGTCGTAGCACTCGATGCGGTAGGGCGGCGCAGCGAGGCCGATCAGCTCACCGAGCTCGACGAGGCCTCGAGACCGAGCGACGAGGTCGTTCGCCCGCTCACGGCGCAGCCGCTGCGAGGCTTCGAGGGCGTTACGACGCGCGATCGCGACGAGACCCTGGAGCTCCTTGCGGTACGGCGTGATGCAGCGGATGGTGTGCCCGAGCACCGTCGTCAGTTCCTCGCTCACCTCACGAGCACCTGCAGCCTCGAGCGGCACGACGATGCGCCGCGGAATCTCGACGGCTCGCGCCTCGTAGTAGGAGCTCAACACCTTGACGAGCTCGTCAACGGGGTCGTCGTCGAGCAAGCGGTCCGCTCGAGCGCCTCCCACTCCGACGATGCGGCCACGTCGAACTCTGACGACCTCGACGAAGATCTCGAGCTCTTCGGCGACTACCCCGACCGCGTCGAGGTTCTCCTCGCGTTCGAGGGCGACGGACTGGCGTTCGAGGACAGCTTCGACAGCCGCGATACGGTCACGAAGGCGCGCCGCTTCTTCGAAGTCGAGGCGTCCCGCGGCCTCTCGCATGTGTCGCTCCAGCTCCCCCACGAGCTCACGCCCTCCGCCCTCGAGGAACGACGTCACCTCACGCACGAGGGAGGCGTAGGCCTGCTCGGACACTGCTCCGATGCAGGGACCGACGCAACGGCCGATGTGGTAGTAGAGGCAGGGCCGGCCAGCGCGTTCGTGCGCAGCGAGCTTCGCCGGCGAGCAGGTCCGAAGCGGGATCGCCCGTCGCAGGAGCTCGAGGACCTCGCGCGCCGCTCCCGCGTCGGGGTAGGGGCCGAAGTAGCGAACGCCGCGCCGACGAGCTCCACGGTGCAAGACCACCCGGGGCCAACGCTCCGCCACCGTCACGGCGATCGTGGGGTACGACTTGTCGTCTCGGAGCCGAACGTTGTAGCGCGGCCGGTGCTCCTTGATGAGCGAGTACTCAAGGA
>ML178772.1:0-3348 GCA_004366215.1 Actinomycetota bacterium
CGTGGTCTGGGTCGGCGCAGGCGACGTGGCAGCCGCGGCGCGCCTGCAGGCACAGGGACGAATGGAGCCTCATGACCTCGCCCGACGCCGAGCGAGCTTCGACTTCGCTGCGCAGCGAGCCGAAGCTGACATGGTCGTGGAGAACGACGGTGACGTGCACCATCTCCGCGACGTCGCCGCGGCGATCTGGCAGCGGGTTCTCGGGCGCCCTCCGCAGCAGAAGTTAAGGTCGTAGCACCTCGTGACGATGGGTTGCCAAAGGAGGTTCCCATGGCCGAGGTGATCACGGCGGAGCAGCTCACGGCGCGTATCGCGGAGTACGAGCCGTCGCGCAGTACCGCCGAGCGGGTCATCGCTGTCATCGACCGAGACGACGTTGGTGCTGCCGAGCTCGCAACGGTGGCCGGCACGGACCCGGTGCTCGTCGAGCGGATCATGCGGACGGCGAACTCGATCGTGTTCTCGGGCCACGCGAACGTGCGGACGCTCCAGCATGCGGTAGCGGTCGTGGGCTTTGAGACTGTCCGATCGCTCGCGCTCGCCTCGTTCGTCGAGGGCGTGACGACGGTACGTCGGCAAGACTGGCAGCGAGCGGTGAGCTCAGCCGTCGGCGCAGCGTCGGTGGCGCGGCGCCTCGGGGCGGACGCGCAGCTCGCGTTCTCCACGGGCCTCCTCCACGACATCGGGCATGCGCTGCTCGAGAGCCTCGACCCCACCTACCAAGAAGTGCTCGATCCCTACCGAGGAACGCCGCTGACGGCGGCGAGCGAGGCCGCGCTGCTGCGCGCGGAGCGGAGTCGCTACGGCCTCAACCACGCTGTCATCGCTGGTGACGTGCTCGCCTACTGGAACTTCGCACCTGATGTCGTCGAAGCGGTGGCGCACCACCACACCCCGAAAGGCTCGCTCTCTCGACTGCACGCCGCGATCGTCGACGGCTACCGTCTCGCTCACGCGCTCGCGAGCGGCGTCGAGCTCGCAGCGTACCGCGAGGTCAGCGACGTGCTGCTTCCTGAGTACCTCCCAGAGACGACGCTCGACGAGGTCGCTGCTGAGATCGAGGAGCGCAGCCGCGCGCTCCTCGAAGACCTCTTTGGCGTCTCGAGTGTCGGGGTGGGCGACGCGTAGACTCGGAGTGTGCCCCAGCGCTTCGAGGTCCACGCGCCCTACGCGCCGGCTGGAGACCAGCCGCGAGCTATCGACGAGCTCGCGAGCGCCATCGAAGGGGGAGAGCGTTTCGTCACGCTGCTTGGCATCACCGGCTCAGGCAAGAGCGCGACGATTGCCTGGACCATCGAGCGCCTGCAGCGCCCCACGCTCGTCATCGAGCCGAACAAGTCACTCGCCGCGCAGATCGCCAATGAGTTTCGCGGCTTCTTCCCGCGAAACCGCGTCGAGTACTTCGTGTCGTACTACGACTACTACCAACCCGAGGCCTACATCCCCTCGACGGACACGTACATCGAGAAGGACTCGTCCATCAACGACGAGATCGATCGCTTGCGCCACTCAGCGACGTCGGCCCTACTGACTCGCCGTGACGTCGTCGTCGTCGCGTCCGTGTCGTGCATCTACGGCCTTGGGAGTCCGTCGTCGTACGAAGGTCAGATCTTGCCGCTGGCGGTCGGCGTCGAGCAGCCGATCGGTGAGCTCACGCGACGCCTCGTCGCCATGCAGTACCAGCGCAACGACGTCGAGCTGGCTCGAGGTCGCTTCCGCGTCCGTGGGGACATCCTGGAGATCTTCGCGGCGTACGACGAGCGCATCGTGCGGGTCGAGCTCTTTGGTGACGAGGTGGAGCGCATCGTCATGGTCGATCCCACCACCGGCGAGGTGGTGCGGGCACTGGACGAGTACGTCGTCTTCCCGGCGACGCACTACCTCGCGAGCCCTGAGGAGCTCGATCGCGCTGTGCGAAGCATCGAAGCTGAGCTCGGCGAGCGCCTTGGAGAGCTCGAGCGCGCGGGCAAGCTTCTCGAGGCGCAGCGGCTTCGCATGCGCACAGAACTCGACCTCGAGATGCTCCAGGAGGTGGGCTACTGCAACGGCATCGAGAACTACGCTCGGCACCTCGACGGGCGCGCTCCTGGCCAAGCCCCCTACACCCTGCTCGACTACTTCCCTCGAGACTTCGTCGTCGTCATCGACGAGAGCCACGTCGCGATCCCGCAGCTCCGTGGCCAGTACGCAGGTGATCGCTCCCGCAAGGAGACGCTCGTGGAGCACGGTTTTCGGCTCCCGAGCGCGCTCGACAACCGACCACTGCGTTTTGACGAGTTCCTCGAACGCGTCCCACAAGCGATCTTCATGTCGGCGACGCCCGGTCCCTTTGAGCGGGAGCACTCGAGTCGCATCGTCGAGCTGATCGTGCGTCCCACGGGGCTACTCGACCCGCGGGTCGAGGTGCGACCAACGCGGGGACAGGTCGACGACCTGTTGCGCGAGATCCGAGATCGCGTTGGTCGCGGCCAACGAGTGCTCATCACCACCCTGACCAAGCGCATGGCAGAGGATCTCACGGAGTACCTCGAAGGCCTCGGGGTTCGAGTTCGCTACCTACACTCGACGATCGACACCCTCGAGCGCATCGAGATCGTGCGAGACCTACGCCTTGGGGTCTTCGATGTGCTCGTCGGGATCAACCTCCTCCGGGAGGGACTGGATCTGCCTGAGGTCGGCCTCGTCGCCATCATGGACGCCGACAAAGAGGGGTTTCTGCGCTCAGAGACGTCGCTCATCCAGACCATCGGGCGGGCGGCGCGTCACGTCGAGGGCACCGTTCTGCTCTACGCCGACGCCGTCACGCCTTCGATGGTTCGCGCGATCTCTGAGACGCAGCGGCGGCGCGAGATCCAAGCCGCCTACAACGCCGCGCACGGCATCGTGCCGCAGCCAGTGACTGCGCGGCTCGATGACCTCGTCGCCGAGCGGAGTCGACGGGCACCGACACCGACGCTGACGACGCGAGCAATCGAGGCTGCGGTCGAGGGGATGGACGCTTCTCACGTCCAGGCGGTGATCGCCACCCTCCGTGAGGAGATGGAGCGCGCTGCGACGGAGCTTCGCTTCGAAGAGGCTGCGAAGCTGCGCGACGACATCCGAGCGCTCGAACGCCTCGTGGGGCAGGCGTAGCCGGGCGGAGTCGAAGAGGTCGACGCTGGTGTCGAGGCCTCCTATGTCACCAGCTTATTGCTGCTATCACACCCCCTATGGTATAATGGAGGATACCGCAGGGGGTATGGCGGTAGACCTAGGAGGAGAAATCATGCTCGACCTCGTCATCGTGCCGACGCTAGAGCTCGGCGACCGGTCCTACGTCGTCCACGACGGGCGCCACGCCATCGTCGT
>ML178772.1:3358-7327 GCA_004366215.1 Actinomycetota bacterium
CGGCGCCGAGCTCGCGCGCGAGCTCGGCGTTGACTACCTCGTCTTCGAGGGGGAGCAGGTGTCGTTCCACCGTCGTGCCGTCGCCGACAAGGAGGTTGTCCGCTACGGCGACCTCGAGGTGACCGTCCTGCACACTCCGGGTCACACGCCGACGCACATCTCGTTCGTCGTGCGTGCGACCGGTGACGACCGTCCGCCGGTGCTGCTCTCAGGCGGGTCACTCCTCTACGGCTCAGTCGGCCGGACGGACCTCATCAGTCCGGAGCTCACGCGGCCGCTCGCGGAGGATCAGTGGCGTAGCGCTCACCGAGTCGTCGCTGAGCTCCCCGGGTCGACGCTGCTCATGCCGACGCACGGCTTTGGGTCGTTCTGCTCTTCGGTCTCGGTCGAAGAGGCGAGCGACTCGACGCTCGAGGGAGAGCAGCAGGTCAACATCGTCTTCAAGTACGACTCGGCCGAGTCGTTCGCGGACATGCTGGTTGCTACCTACGACCCGTTTCCGGCCTACTACCGTCACATGGGACCGGCTAACGTCTCGGGTCCGGCTGCGCTGCGTATTGACTCGCTGCCCAAGCTCGACGTCGAGACGGTGACGGAGCTTCGGGACAAGCACGACGCCGCCGTGGTCGACATTCGGCCTCGCAAGGTCAGCCTCGAAGCACGCCCGGCGGGGACGCTCGCGTTCGAGTACTCCTCGGTGTTCTCAACCTACCTTGGTTGGATGCACCACTACGACCGCCCGATCGTCCTCGTCGCGTCGGATGAAGCCACGGCGCGAGAGGCAGCACTGAGCCTCGGTCGCATCGGCATCGATGAGGTGCGTGGCTGGATCGAGCCGGAACCGCTCATGGCTGCCTGGGGTAGCGAGCACCTCGAGCGCATCAGCTGGCAGGAGTACGTCCAGCGGTTTCGTGGCACTGAGCACACGCTGCTCGACCTGAGGAACCCCTCGGAGGCTCGAAGCTTGCCGATTCCTGGCGCCCGGCAGGTGCCGATCTACTTCCTCGACCAGCACGTCGATGAGCTCGACACCTCCAAGCCGATCGTCGTCCACTGCGCCGGCGGTTACCGAGCCGCAGCGGGTGCGGCGTGGCTGTCGTCGACGAAGCACATCAAGCCGATCGTCATCGACGACGCCGCAGACGTCGGCGCTCAGCTGCTCGGCGCCTAGGCGTCGCGCCTGTGCTAGGCTCCGCCCCCACCATGGGCGGTGGAGAGACGGCGCGGTGTCCGCTCACCATCATCGTCGAGGGCGGCGAGCTCCTCGTCGACCTCGACGATGATGCCGTGCTCGCGTGGTGCCGGGTGCTCGGCGCGCAGGACATCGCTGCGGCGTGTGCCATGGCAGCTGAGCCGACCACTGAGCGGGCTGTCATCGCCGGTGCGAATGGTGGGCTCGCGCTCGAGGGGCTCGGCGTCTCGTCGAACGTCGCCACCTTGCTCGGCGCGGTCCTCGAGGGCGTTGGCTTTCGAGCGTGTCAGGTTGGGTCAGCGAGGGTTCGCGCGATTCGAGGCCTGCTCGCGTGCCCTTGGGTCGCGGAGGTGGTCGCTGACGTCCAAGGCGCGGCGGTCGGGTGTGATGGGTGTGAGGTCACGCCGAGTCCGCGAGCCCGGGCTCGACGTGCCCGATGGCGCCGGTGGTTGGACGCGGTGGGGTCGTGAGAGGAGGTGCACGGCCAACGAGCAGCGACGACGGAGAGCGGCGACGCTCACGAGACGTCGGCGCGCTGGGGTGCTTGGCGACCGAAGAGCGCGAGGTGCATGAAGGCGAACTTCGCGAACCAGAGGACGACGAAGGAGCCGAAGTAGGTCCCCTGGACCACGATGTCTTGGTCGAGCCGGGAGGCTCCGAGGGCGAGCGCGTGGGTGTGCGCTGCATCGACGGCCCACGTCGAGACGACGAGGCTCACGACGGCCATCGCGATGTACGGCACGACGTCGCGGCGCAGTGAGGAACGGTCGCGGCGGCGCCACGCCCAGGCGCGGTTGAGCCAGTACGACGGAGGGATACCGACGAGGGTCGCAATGATCGACGCGGTCCGAGCGGTCGTGAGTCGTAAGAGCGAGAAGACGACGAAGAGGACGAGCTGCGACAGGAGCGCGGTGAGGGCCGAACCGACCGCGTAGCGCCAGAACCGATCCCATACCGGCACGAACCTGGCGAGGCCAAGGTGGCGAAGCACCCACCGACCGGCGTCGTCGATGCGTTCCATGACGGTGACAAGCCTAGGGTGCCGCGGAGCACTACGCGGTGTGTTACCGATCCGTTAGGGCGGTGACATTCTGCCGCCTTGGATCCGGATGATCGAGTAGGGTTACGCTCAGGTAACGCACTCGAGGCGACTGCGCAACGAGGCTCGAGGGCGTGTGTCGAGTGGCTGCGGACGAAAGGTGGGTGCGGTGCGGCAGCGAGGCGAGTGGGCCATCGTCACCGGTGGTGCTGGCTTCATCGGTTCAGCGGTGGCCAGGGAGCTGCGCGAACGTGGAGTGCGGGTCGCGATCGTCGACCGTAACGTGCCGCAGCACCAGGACGTCGACGCGTTCGTGCGGGGCGGGATCGAGCACGAGCGCACGTGGCTGACGCTCGCGTCGGAGCTCGCAGGTGCGTCGATCCGCTCGCTGTTCCACTTTGCTGCCCGTACGAGTGTGTTGCAGTCGGTTCACGACCCCCACGACGTCTTCGCGTCGAACCTCGTGGGCTACGAGAACGCGCTCGAGTTTGCGCGGACGCACGGTACCGAGCGCGTGCTCTTTGCGTCGACGAACGCCGTGGTTGGCGCAGGCGACACGGGAGTCATCTCTGAGCGATCCCCGCTCGTGCCGCTGACCCCGTACGGTGCGACGAAGGCCGCTGGCGAGATGCTAGGGAGCGCCTACGGCGCGAGCTACGGGATGCGCGTCGCCTCGGTACGACTGACGAACGTCTACGGTCCAGGCATGTGGCACAAGGACTCGATTGTGCCGCGCCTCTTCCGTCACGTCGCGGGGCTGGCCGAGGCGACCATCTACGGGACCGGAGAGCAGGTCCGCGACTTCGTCTACATCGCCGACGTCGTCGACGCGTTTGTTCGGCTCGAGGAGATGGGCTACCACGGGGCTGTCGCTTTCGGGGCTGGCACGAGCGTGAGCGTCAACGAGCTCGTCGATCTCGTCAGCGACGTCGTCGACTGCGAACTGCGCCTTCGGCACGTCCCGGCAAAGGCGGGCGAGATGCCTGGGGTCAACGTCGATCTGTCCCTCGCGCGGTCGTTGGGTCTCAAGGCGGACGTTGAACTGTCAGAGGGCCTTCGCCTCGCGTGGGAGGACTTCCAGGCAGAGCAGGGACGAGCGGCCGGCTAGCGGGCCGGTCGCGCCGCGTTCTGCCGCGACGGCCCCGTGGCTGCGGAGGTCGAGCGAGCCGAGACGACGTCGCGGTTGCAGCGAGCTAGTAGCCGAAGACTGTCGGCTGGCCGAACGCCTGTTGAGCGAGCGAGAGCACTTGGTTGCAGGTCGACGACTCTGACTGTGGGAGGGCGCACTCGGCGATCGCCGCGAACCCGAGGTTACCGCTCGAGGCTGGGCCGAGGTCGCTGCCGGGGACCCACGTGACGAGCGCGAGGTCTTCGTTCCCACCACCTGCGAGGGAGGTTCTAGGGGCTGTCGTCCGAGGCGGGATGACGAGCTCCACGGTGCTCGGAGAGACGACCTGAACAGAGACGCTGCTGCTTGTCGATGTCTGACACGGCTCGACGGCGGCAGCCGAGGCGAAGTAGGGACACGCGAGGCCGGCGCTTGGACCTTGCCGATTCGGGACGCTGAGCGCGAGCGCTCCGCCAGACACCGTGATCGTGAGGGAGACTCCGCCGTCGGCGTAGACGACCGCCGAGCACGACCCGCCTGGAGGACCCGGTAGCGCGAAGCCGTTCGTGCCTCCTGGCATCGTGTAGAGGCCCAGTCCGTCGGCTGCGGCTTGGGGGCAGCGCGGCTTGC
>ML178772.1:7337-7794 GCA_004366215.1 Actinomycetota bacterium
GGTAGACAGCTTGCCACGCCTGCACGTTGACGGTCGGGGACGTCGAGGGCGGCCCCGCTCCGTAGACGGTCACGTACGGGACGGTTGCGAGCGTTGGTGCTGCCGGGGAGAGGACTGCGCGGCCGGGGGTGGCGTTGGCGACGTACTGACCGGTGGAGCCGAAGCCTGCTGCGGTGTCGATGACGCCGGAGGAGAGCTGACAGTCGTCCGCGCGGTCGATGCGTGGTGCGAACGGCGCTCAGGTGAGCGGTTCGACGCGGTGTGGGTACCACAGCTCGCGAGGTGCGTCCCGGCCCCGACCGCCGAGATCCTGCTGATGCATGGCTGGGCCGCACAATCCCTCCCAACGTGGGTCAGCGGTGTCTACAAGTGTAGGAGGCGAGTGACGCGCCGCGGGAGGCGTCCGTCACCGCGTGGCGAGCTCTCGAAGCACGGCGATCGTCGACCGCCGTCGCTC
>SIRY01000192.1 GCA_004366215.1 Actinomycetota bacterium
TCGACGCCGGCTTCGACCTCGGCAAGACGACGTCGCAGTCGCTCGCTCTGCTCGGGGCGACGGATCGGCTGAGCGAGCTTGGGTATCCCCTGCTCATCGCTGCGTCGAACAAGGGGTTCGTTGGCGAGACACTTGGCCGTGCCGTCGACGAGCGCCGAGAAGCCTCACTCGCCGCCGCCGCGATCGCCTTCCTGCGCGGTGGTAGCATCTTTCGCATGCACGACGTGCGCGGGGCTCGTCGTGCCCTCGACACCCTCGCGACGCTGCGCGAGGCAGCTCTGCGGTGACCGAGCTCCGTCTCGTCGTGTGCAGCGATGAGGTCGAGCTCGCCGACGTGGTCGCCGAAGAGCGGCAGGTTGGCACTGACGTCGAGCTCGTCCACGTCGATGCGCGCGAGCGCGACACGAGTGATCT
This sequence comes from Actinomycetota bacterium, assembly GCA_004366215.1. GTDB lineage: Bacteria > Actinomycetota > Acidimicrobiia > Acidimicrobiales > Acidimicrobiaceae > Acidimicrobium. The sequence continues at coordinate 415 of SIRY01000192.1, forward strand.
CCTCACGCTCGTCTCACAGCTTCCCATGTTCGCTACTCGGCAACGAGTGCTCGTGAGCGGCCTCACCAGCCTCGGCGTCAAGGAGCTCACGAGCTTCGTCGAGCAGGCGGGACGAGCCCCAGGACCGAACGAGGTGGTCGTGCTCCTCGTCGGCGAGCCTCCCTCAGCCCTACGAGGTCACCCAGGACTCGACGATCGTCGCCGAGGGCGCGGCGCTGCGGCTCGCCAGGCCGTGGAGGCCGCGCTGCGTGCGGAGGGGCTACGGGTCGACGCTGCGGCGCTCGAGGAGCTCGAGCGCCGCCTCGGCGAGGACGTCTCGTTCGCCCGAAGCGTCGCCCGAACGCTCGGTGAGGTGGTGGGCGAGGGCGGGGTTGTGCACCTCGACGATCTCGAGGCCGTCGCCGTCGTCCAGGGAGGACGAGCTCCGTGGGAGCTCACTGACGCCATCGAGACCGGCGACGTTCGTCGGGCCGTCGACACCCTCCAGGTGCTGCTCGAGGCGGGAACGCCGGACGCGCTCGTCCTCGCGGTCCTCGAGCGCCGTGTCCTCGAGCTCCTCGCGGTCGCGGACTCGGGTGCGAGCGACTCGGCGTCGGTCAACGCCGCCCTGCGTGAGGTGGGCCTGCGCGCGCGTCCAGAGTTTGCAGCCCGGCGCCTCGCCACGCTCGCGCGAGCCCTCGGGCCCGAGCGCGCAGCTCGCCTCGTTACGCTCGTGGCGACGACGGCGCGCGACCTGCGCGGCGAGTCCCTCGCTCCAGCGCCGGGGCTCCTGAGCCTGCTCGTTGCTCGGCTTGCGAGCCTGATGCCGCCTCTCGCGCAGCAGCGTAGCGGCGGAGGGCTTCGCGACGCTCCTGGTCGTGGTCGACGATCGGGAGCGGGTAGCCGCTCGCGCGACGACCCTCCCAGCGCCAGGGCTCGTGGATGAGCGCCGTAGGCGCAGCGCGCAGCTCGGGTACGAACCGTCGGACGTAGTCGCCATCTGGGTCGAACTTCTTCCCCTGGAGTGTTGGGTTGAAGACTCGAAAGTAGGGCGCCGCGTCGAGGCCGGTCCCGGCTACCCACTGCCAGTTGCCGCGGTTCGAGGCGAGGTCAGCGTCCTCGAGGTGGGCCTCGAACCACGCGGCACCACGACGCCAATCGAGGTGGAGGTCCTTGACGAGGAACGAGGCAGTGATCATGCGGACTCGGTTGTGCATCCAGCCGGTGGTGCGGAGTTCGCGCATCCCGGCGTCCACGATTGGGTAACCTGTGCGCCCCTCACACCACGCGGCCCATCGAGCCTCCGCGCTCGAGCCCTCGTCCCACTCGAGGCCGCGTAGCGTGGGGTCGAGCTCGCGCGAGACGAGGTCAGGGTGGTGCCACAGCGCGCTCGCGTAGAACTCGCGCCACGCGAGTTCTCGAACGAAGCGCTCGGTGGAGGGCGTCGCCTTGAGCGCAGCGAGCACTGTGCGCGGGTGCACGATCCCAAAGTGCAGCGCCGGCGAGAGGTGGCTCGTAGCGCTCAGATCTGGTCGGTCACGCCGCTGCCTGTAGGTGGCGAGGTCGTGCTCGACGAAGTGCGCGAGCCGCTCGCGTGCGAGGCGGCTCGCTGGGACAGGGTCCTCCTCGAGCAGCCGAGCAGGCTCGAGGTCACGAGCGAGCCGAGTCAGCGTGGGTGGCTCACGGCGTGGCAGCGGCGTCGACGTCGCTGCCACGGCCCACCAGCGACGGAAGAACGACCCAAAGACTCGGTAGGCCCCTCCTTCAGGCCGAGCGAGCGTCGAAGGGTCGACGACGTAGGGAGAGTCGAGCAGCGTCAGCGAGATCCCTCGGGCGGCGAGCGCGGCGCGTGTCTCATCGACTCGACGGCGGATGCCGGGGGCGACGGACCTGTGCGTCGTCACCTCCGTCGCTCCAGCACGCGAGAGCACGGCGGCAAGCTGCTCGCCGTGAGGCAGCTCGACGAGGGAGAGCCGCCCACCGAGCCACGCATCGAGCTCGACGAGGGCACCGAGCAACCACCGGCGTCGTGCGTGGCCGAGGCGGCGCATGAGGACCGGATCGAAGGCGAAGAGCGCGGCGTCGCCGTCACGAAGCCGTAGCCACCCTGCGTGGTCGTCGGAGCGAAGGTCGCCTCGAAGCCACAGGACGCGCACCGCGGTGAGCCTACCGTGAGAGCGAACCCCAGGGAGCACCAGGCGACGCTCGAGGATGAGCTCGTAGGCTCGGTGCGGGAAGGACAGGAGATGGCAGCCTCGACGGAGACGATCAGGTCGCAGCTCGTCACGCGCGTGCGACGAGCGCGGCCGCTCGCCGACCTGCTCGCGGCGATCTTCGGCGCGGTCGTGGGAGCCGCTCTGGCCACGCCGCTCGTCGACGGCACCCTCAACGTGCTCCACACACCTGGAGGAGGACTCCTTGCGGTCGCAACCGTGACCGGCCTGCTCGGCACGGTGTGCGCGTGGATCATGGTCGTGCTCGCTGCGCGCCTGCCCTGGCTCGATCGAGTCGTCGGCCAGCCGCAGGTGATGCAGTGGCACCGGCGCATCGCTCCGTGGGCCGTCGGCCTCATCCTCGCACACGTGGTCTTCGCAGTCGTGTCGACGGCGGTGGCGACACGAAGCGCGATCGGCAGCGCCTTCGTCGAAGTCGCTGGAAGCTCGATCGGGCTCGTAGAGGCGACGGTGGCGGCGGCCATCATCGTCGTCGTCGGCGCGCTGTCGGTGCCGTGGGTGCGGCGCAGGGTTCCGCGCGAGTGGTGGTGGGGCACGCACGTGCTGCTCTACGCCGCGCTCGTGCTCTCCATCGCGCACGAGCTCGCGCTCGGTGCCGCGTTCATCCGTCATCCGCTCGCACGGCTGACCTGGATCGGAGCCTGGGTGGCGGCGGCTGTGGCGGTCCTGTGGTACCGAGTCGTCGTGCCGTGGCGTCGCTCGCGATCCCACTCGTTCGCTGTGGTGTCTACTCGACCTCTCGGTGGGGGCGGGTTCGTCGAGGTGCGGCTCCGAGGTCGTCGTCCGCTGGACTACCTAGGCGGTCAGTACTGCCTGTGGCGTTTTCACGGCGGCTACCGAGGCTTTGAAGCGCACCCGTTCACCGTGCTGCCGGGTGAGGCGCGAGACGAAGTTCGCGTCGTCGCCCGCTGCGTGGGTGACTTCACGCGGCGGCTCGACGCACTCGCGCCGCAGACGAGGGTGAGCTTCGAGGGTCCCTACGGCGCGTTCCACGTCGGCTACCGTACTGAGCGCCGCAGCGTGCTCATCGCTGCTGGAGCCGGCCAGACCGCGATGCTGGCGCTGCTTCGAGACCTCGACGGGACCGCACGACCGCGCGTCATCGTTCGAGTCCGGCGCGAGGGTGA